>JBAZFO010000016.1 GCA_041653315.1 Candidatus Micrarchaeia archaeon
CAGAATGGCTATCTCAATAACCCATTTGACCCACGCGAGCTTCACCCGGATACCGTTCATTTGCAGTTCGTTCGATACCGTCATCCGCTTGCTCCCCATGTTGCGGCCCTCCAGCCTGGTTGTCTATCTCTCTCTGTCATTATGGTCTCGCCCCACTCTGCATTTCCTGAATCCGTTTCCGCAACGCCTCGGTCTGCCGGGAATCCTTCTTGGTCGATGGTGCGGCGGTAGTCCCTGATTGCCGCGCCCTGATCGCATCGGCCTCTTTCTTGAGTTTGGCCGCATTCTTCTCTTTGGTTTTCAGCCGTTCCAATTCCTTCTGAACGGCCTTTTTCAACGCCAAAGATGGATTGGCGACGGCAATCGAATCGGCAACCCTCTGTTTTTCCCTTGCGACAACTTGGGCATCCGAATCCTTCGACCCATCAAAATACTTCCGCGCCTCCGGGGTGCTCCATCTTCCGAATATGACATTTCGTACTTGACTCTCAACCGTTCCCCCTGTTTGGAAAAGAGTATTTCCAGCCTTGCTTTTGACCTCTTTTTCGTTGGCGGCCCGAATCCCACCGACCGTTTTTTCTATCTGTTTTCCACCAAACGGGGGAACTATCGTTGTCAGCGGTTTCTGCAATCCCTGAGTTATGAAGGCGCCGGTGCCAAACCGAGACGGGTCTTGGGAGCCAAAGAATTTCTTTCTCATATCATCGGTCATAATGTTCGAGGATATAGATTGACCGAAGGGAAGGTTGGAGAATACCTCGCCGGCGATTCTACCGGGAACCTGGTACAACTTCTTTTCTGTCGGAATATCAGGATCGGACGCTATTGTCACCGCATCCTTGACCGCGTTTACCGGGTCAAACGATACCTGACTACCCCGAATGTTCCGGGCAAACTCATTGAAAATATACGACGCAACGGCAAAAGTGATTAAGGCACCGACCTGTTTGTTTCCAACCATATCTCGCAAAACCCAAGCCGCGTTTCCAACTTCGACCTGGAACGGGGCAATCAAACGCAAGACCCTCGACTGCATGACAATCGGGATTTCTCCGATCCCTCGTCCGGCTACCATTTCCCGCGTCCATTTGTCGGCCATCATAATCGGATTTGATACCCGTTCATTGATGGCTTTCCGATACATCGAACTCCATGTGAAATAGTCAGCGCACCTGTTGACGGTGTTCATCAGCCATACCGCCGTCTGTTTGGAATAGGGACGGGTATAGAGATGAGTCTTCTCCCCAACCCAACTCAATTCAAATTTATTAAAGGCGGTGTTGCTATATCGTTCTTTTAGAAACGCTGACTGTTCGATTGCCTTGTTTTTTAGGAAGACAGACGCAACGGCATCCTTTAATCCCAATACGGAATTGCGCGGTCCGGCCTTACCGATGGCATTAGGAATGTTTCCCAACTGACCGACAAGAGCGGACACATTGCCAAGAATCGCGTTCGACCGCATCCGGCCGCCGACCGAATTGGCAAAATTCATCGCCCGTTCGCCACCCAATTCGATGAATGGTTTATCTATCGGGTTTATCATTCCCGACAGATTATCGGCCCAACGATTAACCGCCAAGGTCGTTCTATTGAGATTCCCCGATTTCTCCGTCGCTTTGGTCAAGGCATCAGCGAAAGACCGTAGACGGGCAACCATCGGGTTAATATGTATGGCGTAGGAAACGCCCTGGATGTAGTTGGCGTAGCCGGCGGCTGCCGATTCCCCACTCTTTGATCCAAGTCTCCGGCGCATGAAACCCAGAGTCTTACTCTTTGGTTTCATAAAGTCACCAGCCCGACTCATCCCTGTCGGAACGTCGGCAGGATTCTCGAAATTCGCAATAATGTCCCGTACCCCGCCCAATTCTTTATAGTGGCGAAAGTAGTCTTTGCGTTTGGGTATCTGCTTGTCGGATTGTCCGGGATATATCTTCTCCGCGACCGCATTGGCCTGATCCAGAAATAAATCGTATTTCTGACGATACCACTTTTCGGCAGCAACTATCTGGTCTGCCTTCGCCTGACCAAATTGTTTGACCACATCTGCGACCGTCAACTGACCTTCACCAAGGGCCATGACCGCCCGGTCTGCCGGAGTATGAGGTTTGATCCCAAGACCCTTTTCAACTGTCCGATTATATTCAGCAAGGTTTTCCAGTTGAAAATCAATCGTGTTATTCTTGGCTTCGAGCAACGGTTTGACTATAACGTCATCAGCCTTTTCACCAAAGGCACGTTCCATATTGCGGAAATTGTCACGGGTGTATGCGGTCGATGGGCCAATATCTTTGACCTGAGAAATATCACCACCAATCTCAACCTTGCCCTTTGAACTGAGAGTAATGTCAATGGCGGGACCCTTGCCTACCGCCGCTTTCCGGGTCAGATTCGCCTTCACGTCCTCTTTCGCCGCGGCCTTGGAAATGAGTATGGCATGGTTGTAGAGTCGTTGCAGTTCCGGCCTGATTTTCTCTCCAAATTCGGCCACCATCTCCGCCGACCACTTGGCAAATTCTACCGTTCCCCTGGCAATCTTGGCTGCCCCGATGACCGCCATGTCGCCCAATGCCCCGGTTAATTCTGGCAGGGGGTTCGCCGACAGGGTTGTCCCCATCTTTTTGGCCCGATCTTCGAGGCGTTTCTTGGCGGCGGCCTCCATCTTGTCGAGGGTCTTGAGGATTTTGGGTTGCTCGACGGCGGGAGCTATTTCTTCCGTCGGGACTTTCCCGCCTTCTGCAAAGAGATCGCCACCGCCTGTTTCTGTGCGGCCTTGTTCGACTTCGGGTGGGACGTTCCGATTGACCCCTTCTTCTTGAACGAGTGCATTATCTCGGAGATGTTCTTCTCCACCACGGACTTCGACTTTCCCTTTTTGAGCGGAGACATCTTGTACCGCCTTTCTCAGTGTTTCACGTGAAACGGCCTCTTTCTCGGCCTGTTTTTTCGCCTTCAAGGTCGCCCGGACTCTGGCTTCCGGGTCGAGGGCATAGTACCCGCCCTCTTTTGTACTTTTGGCGCTGACCAGTCCTTTCCCGTTGAGATCGGCAAACAGTTGCGTTCCCTCAAACCCCGGCCCGAAATAGAGCCGACCGCCGCCGTCTTTGGCGATTTTCAGGGCTTCCCGGTAATGGGCCATTGCCTGTGCGGGAGTCGCCCCTTCGGGAATCGGCCGCATGGTGAATATTGGCCGACCACTTCGTTTGGAGGTCTTGACATAGACGGCCGATTCAGAGATGGGGATAGGTTCCTGCTCCTCAACTATTCTTTGTTTCAATGCCTTTTTAGAAGCGACCTTTCCCTTCACCTCCATTGACAAGGCAAGTTTATTTACCTCGTTGCCCCATATAGATTTCCATTCCTTGTCGAACCGCAATTCATAGGCGAACAGTTTTCCCTTTTCCATCTGAGTCAACAATTCGCCCGACTTCGCCCTCTGTTTCAGAGTAAGCCAATCCTGAACCGTACTGGGGTTGAAAACGTAATGCCCGGCCTCACCCTTCACCTTTGTCGCCGGGACTTCAATTATCCGGCCAGCTGGGTCTTTGACAAAAACGCCCGGATATTCACCCGCCGTATATCCTTCCGGCGCGGGCAAGAGTAGAGGTCCAGACGGTTTTACCGGCTTTTCTATAATTTCCGGTTCAAGATATTCTCGAAGTGCCACCCTCGGAGATTTTCCGCCCTTGATTTTTGAACCGATACCCGTCGCAATCGCCACCGGCAATCCGGCGTTCACCAGCGTTTCAATCGGCCTCTGCCGGAGTTCTTCCAGCGCGGCCTCTCTTTCCGGGGTCGGAGTAAAAGCGTTCGGATTTCCGGGGATCAGACCGGCATCCCACAGGGTCTTGATACTGCCCCCGATTTGGCCCACCATTTCCGGTATCTGACCGGGTTGGGTCGCTACGTCGGCCGCAAATAGGGCTTGGCCGGCCACAGGGACAAGATAAGGCCACATACCCATGATACCGGCCCCGACGTTCTGACCCATGCTCCCAGAGGCCCGCAGGAGGTCGTTCATGGTTTCGGCTAGGGTCGGCGATGTATCAAACGGCGGTTCACTTTTCTGGTCGGGTTGATTGAGAAATTTGTCAGCCGTACCGGATTGAGCGAACATATTCAATAATCTTTTTCCGGTATTGACAGCTGCATCCCCTGCCGCCGCCGCGCTTATCCCAACTCGGTTCAGGGTCGAAAGCCCCTCGTCCTCCTCACCATAGAAATTGTACCCGGCGGACAGCTTGAACTTGCCGGGGTACTTGGCTTCGAGGTTCGCCATGTACTGCCGCATGACTTCCGGGTCGGGCTGGTTCGGATCGGTGACGCGGCTGTCCCACATCTGCCCGGTATATCGGCCTTCCTCGTCAATCTCCGGGACTTCGTACTTGGCTTTTTGGGCGGCAATGGCCCCGTTCAGGATTTGGCCGACCTCATCCCAATTTACGGTTCCCTCTGTCCGGCCTTTTGCCATAACCTAAAACTTTCCTATGTTCCTGAAATTGGAAATGAACTCAAAGGTATTTTTGGCATTGTCCTCTGCCGCCGTCTGAATTTGTTCCGCCGTCCCATTCGGCAGTTGTTTCCTGGCAGCCTCCAAAGCGTTCATGTAGAGTTCTTGTGCAACAGACCCCGAATCCTGCATTTCAGGAATTTCACCGGCACTCACCAGATAGTTGTACTCACGGGGGTGAATCCGGTTAAAACGGTCGTAGATATAGGACAACGGCTGACCGGAACCGATGAGCTTGTCATAGAAATTGTCAAACAGGTTCCGGGCGCGAGCCATTTCGATTTCTTCCGGCTTGATCTTTTGTGCCGCCGCATCCGTCCGTTTGTTCTCCGCCTGAACCCGCTTGCCCTCCATCAGACCGCCGAGACCGTAGTTGGCACCCGTCAAAGCCGTCTTCCGGCCCTCCTGTCGCATCTTCGCCACGTCCATGCCGAGGTCGTAATTCGTGTCGGCCATCTTAACCCGGCCAGCGATTTGTTCCAGAGCCAGAGCCAGTTTTTCCTTTCGCTTGGCCTGCCGCTGTTTATCCGCCACCGTCATTGTCTGCACGACTTGGGCGACCTTGCCAGGTGCACCCCGACGCAGAGAACGGTTCCCCGATGTCAGGTCGTGGATGGCCGCGATAGCCGTCAGTCCGCCAATAATCGGATTCTGCCACTTCTCCCAACCCCGCACCGGCTGGTTGTATTCCCCCATCGCCTTTTCCTCGTCGGCGACCTGCTGACGGAGAAGTCCCTGTCGCTGATCGGCAATGCCTTGCGCCCCGAAATCATCCGGTTGGGACAGTCTGGCAATCTGATTAAGCCAGAACGACTCATCGGTCGGCATTTGCAGACCCCTCAAATCAATCGGTAATCCTAAAGGCATGGCTCACCTCACAAAATTGACGACGCTATACTTGCCGCCGGGCCAAGGAAATCCATCCAACCCGTGTCGTTCCCCTCGCCCTGTTTCATGTACCCGGCGTACAAGCTCATCAAGTCCTGCATACCCGATACCCCCATCTGCCGACCCTGGCCGATGGACTTTTCCAGAAGACTCGACCGACGTTCAGCCGCGTTCGCGTACTCCGGGGCCAAGACCTGATTGGCAAACATCGTTTCACTGGCACCGCCCGCCCGCGCTCCCAACGTCCGGGCCAATCGACCCTTCATTGCTCGTGCCATCAGTCTCCGCTTCATCAGCATGTACTGGTCGTTGTTTAGCGAAATCTTATTGATTTCGTCGGGACTGTACAACCCGTACTTCGCCATAGTATTATAGGCCGGGCCGAGCTGACCACCCACGTCCTGCAACAAATCCATCGGGTTCGACCATTTCCCCGGATCGTGAAACCGAAAATCGTATGCCGTACTCGCCTGACTGTTATCACCCACGACGGCCATGATACCGCCCTCCTACTTAAAAAAGGCCCGAATCGAGACCAAGCCCGAATCCGTGACCGATGAACTTTTCACCACCAATGTCTCACAATTCGTTGACAACCGGGTGCCGTAGTAATAAACCGATGCCCCGGTATCGCTCAAAATCGGCGTCACAAACGCATAGAAATTCCCGTGACTGGTCGGTTTCGTCCGCTTCGCCGTATCCGAAAACTTGGCCTTCAAGACCAGTCTCGCCTCTCCCGCCGACAGCCGCAGAGTGTCCACAATCTCTTTCGGCTCCTGCGTCCGGCCCTGCCGTTTCGCATGGGGGGCACCGGCAGAGTTAATGGGGACCTGGGCAAAGATGTAAGCCCCGGCGACCATCAAAATGGCTATTATCACCGCCCGACTAACGAGCCGGCGCCCGCCCAAGCCTTGTCCAGTACATTTCCACATTGTTTATCGCCGTAAACCTTCCATGCAACCGAACCGAAAAATACCGACTGGAATTGGGCGGAAACCAGAAGTATTGTTCCGCCCAATCCTGTCCACTACCGAAGGAAAAGGAATCGGTTGCGATTTTCACGTTATCCTGATCGTACACGTCGGCGACTACCCACTTGGTCGCCACCCCGGAACAGGTCAGTTTCGCCCCGACCGCCCGGACAACCCACTCACCGTCGCCGACAAACGGAGTCTGATACTCAAAATCGAAGACATTGCCATGCCCGACCGAAAACGGGGCAATCCCCGAATCAGTCAGACTGTCGTATTCACACCAGAAAAATGACCGGATCGCGTCGTTCTCATAGACCCACCACGAGTTGTCATCGAACCCGGCCTTGCCTTGGATGGTGTCGTACCGGAAAGACCCCTCCGGTTTCAGATCAACGGTATAGGTTTCAACACTCCACGTCCCGGTCGTCAGGGAAAACGAGACGGCCAGCTCTTTGGCCTTGGAATAGAAATTGACCTTATCCTTGAGGGCGTACGTCCGCACGTCTCCGGTGAAGGTGGAGTCGAGAAGGTCCTGAATCGGGGCCGACAGGTACTTCGGTTCATCCCCGGTCATTGCGTAAATCTTTTCATCGCTGGTCATAAAGAATATCATGTCACCGGCCTTGATGACCGACCAGCGATCACGCGCTCCGTACTCCGAGGTCAACCGGGTTACGGACAGGTCATACTCCGGGTCTGTCCCGGTGATGGCAAAGATACTGTTATGCTTCCATGCCAGAAGCAGGTCGCCAGATGATATTTCAAGTTTTTCGACGGCGACCAGTTCGTCATTGTCGTTTTCATCCATCGACAGATAGTAGGCGGCCGACCAGTCGTTTATGTCGTCGATGCCCGAATAGTACAGGCGTTGCGGGTAGAGCGGGTCGCCGATACCCCACAACCGCGAACCCGAATACTCCATGTCGGTGAAGGGAATCCGGTTGGGCGCAACCAGTATCGGTCGGACAAGGACTTCCCCGCCGTTATCGACTTCATGGTCATAGGTGTAGGGCGATGCCGTTCCACAGAGGAATGAATCGCTTTGTCCTACCGCCCGGTATGCCTGTGAAAGAGCCGAAAACGCAATCGGTCCGTTGGCGTACATCGAATCAGGGACTTCACCCATGAAGAAAACTGACCCCTCCCATTTGTTCAGAGCCAGATCGACCGGAATTTGCAACTCACAATAGAAGACCGTTCCATCATCGGCCCCAGTCAGGTCGGGGTTATGGACACTCCGGTAAATTCTCACAAAATCGGTCGGACATTGCGCCCGTGACAGATAAGGCAGAGAATAATACCACCCATACCATAGGGGACCATCCACGGAGTCAACGATTTCGTTTGCTCTGCCCCGTGCCGTAATTGGAGATTCAATCTCAGTGATCGGATCATACCAAGACCAACCCGGATAGACGTTCCCTGCTGCTTCCGGGTATTCATAATGAATCGCCAAAGTCTCGGCCGTATCCTTACGATTTGCAGCCATCCATCCATATCCAGCCCCCCGGTAGAATGGGAAATCCGCTATTGTACTGTCACCGGGATTCTGTCCACTATCAATCACCATCGGTTGATCGTCTAAGCCTTTCCAGAATGTCTTGACCAGTTTCCAATTCGAGGCGAGAGTTAGGGAACTGTCGCTCAACTTTCCTTGGTTGGCATCAATCTTGTGCCGGAAAAGACGAATCAACGATGCTCGTTTCGATTTTGACATACAGGAACTGTCACCCAATACGTAGGGGGCACCCAAAAATCCATCAATCGCAACAATTTGCTTTTGTGGGGAAACGACGATGGAATGATAACCAGTATCGGCAATCGTGTTTGCCATATTATTAGCATGATAGACGGCTACTGGTTCGGTGAAGGCATAGGCATACTCATACGTCCCGCTCAGTTTCGTGGTCGTATTGGCATCGTACACCCGGACACGCGGTTCGCCCGGACGAGCGGGAGAGAGATCAATCCACCGGGGACTATACTTGGTCGTATCGGGATCGGCGGCATCATCCAACTGTTTCAGGGACAACACCGAGGGCAACCCCGATCCGTCGGCATGAATCAGCATATCCTGAAAGCGGACGAAATCGTGGTAGTCGTTCCAGTTGACGATCTGCCGCTTTTGGGTTGCCAAATCGTTCGGGATGGTCGCCTTAATAACCGTCCCAAAGGTATCTGTCAGCCGGAGCAAGCCGACAAGGGTGTCGGAGTTCCATTTCCATTTCTTTGCTGCCGCAAATGTAATCGAATCGGGCGAACCGGAATTAAATGTCCCGGTGGAACAGGTATAAATAGAGTCGGTAAATTTGATGACCCCGGCGATGACCTTCTTTCGCAAATCCTGATCGTAGTACCCCGTCGCCCCGGCCACGTCCTTGTCCGTATCCGACTGGTGAACCATACCCCGGCGAGGCATAATCAGCCCCGAATGGCTGGAAATATCGACATTTTCCGCGTACCGGGACATCGCCGCGTCCAGATTGTCGAAATCCGACTGGGAGTTCATCCCCTTGGCACCTGGCGATGGGATCAGAACCTTCTCGAATATCCCCGCCGCCGCGAAGATCGTCCCGAAAAGCAGGATAGTGAATATGACGGCCTTACGACTGGTCATTGTTTAGCCACATCAAACTTTGGAGTGTATTTCGCCACCAACTTCTTCGCCTTTTCCTCATACTTGGTAAGGAGTTTGTCCGATTGTTCGTAATCCTTGGCAAACTCATAGACAAGATGTTGGCCGTAGATAACTGCCAGCAACGTATAGGCGGCCTTCAGGTAAACCGAATCGGCCGAACTGTCGATCAGGGGATGCTCATAGAAGCACTTGAAATAGATGCTGTCCACCTGAATCGGGGCCGGGAGCAACTGCACGCTGTCATTCCAGACGATGTACCCGCCCGGAGTTTCCCCCGACTCTCCACCAAGCTCAATCGTATTCCCCGCATCCTCCCAAAACTGCGGATAAAACGCCTTTATCGACTTCGTATTCCCGCCCGAAAGGACAACGGCCGAGATGACCTCCACAAGACTGTCCTGAAGCGCATAGAAGGCTTGCCCTGCCACCGTATTGACCCGGAAGGTCTTCTGATACCCCCCCACTTCGGTCGAGACCGTCAGACACGCCTCCTGCGTCAGCCGGAGCAAAACCGAGTCCGGCGCCAGAACCGTGTCATAGATATTCGTCTTGAGCCGAAGCCGGGCCATAAACTGACCGGCCGTGTTGATGTCCGTCCCGGCCCAGACCGGCCCGACCAGCAGGACGGCCAGACCGACCGCGAATATCAGTCGTTTCAGCATCGGTTGTTCCTCTGGGAAACCGCCCAATCTTGGGCGTCCCGGTCATGTTTGCTCATCCCGAACTCGCTGGCCGCCTTGTGAAGGTTCTGATTCGCCGCCGAACTCGGCGAAATCAGTTCCAGCGCCTTGGCATTTGCTGCCGCACCCTTCTCCGTTATCGCCCCCCAGAAATGGGCCAGCGACATATAAACAAGGACACTGGCAGACTTCACCCGCTCCACCCGGTTCGGAGTCAGAATCGACTGGTAATAGACCAGCAGACTATCCGCCGAAAGGGTCGGACAGTTGAACTTGACCATCGGCCGGCCATCGTCAGAGGCCAGAATCGTGTAGTAATCGGGCACTCCGGCCGATGCCGACGGGTTATCGTACTCGTCGATGAACCGGGCCGGGGGAACATAATCCAGAGGTTCCTGACTATCCCCCGTCCCAAATTTCATCGCCCATATCTCGTCGATGTCGTCGGATTCTCCGGCGATGGTCAATTCCCGCGTCCCGGCGGCGACCGTAATGGTATAGGACTTCAACAACCCGATGGCTTTGTACCGCTGGGTTATCTCATCCAGAGCCAGTTTGATCGCCCGACCGATCCGGGAACTTTGTTTCTTTTCCGCCGGGTCAAGCTGATCCCGGATTTGTTCGGTAATCTCTTCCAGCGTCATCAGCATGGGTTACTACACTTTCTCGATGTCGTGTTTGGCGGCCTCGGATTTATCCTCTACCTGGGATAATTCCGTGTTATGGCGGACAATCCCGGCCCGATGAGCAAGATGCGTTTCGGTATGGGTCTGGGCCGCTTCAATCGTCGGGCAAAGGATAATCTGACCGTTCACGAAAGACCCGCAGGACATGATGTATTCGGCCTTTTTCTTGGCCTGTTTGTCCCGCTCGACGTTGAGGACACAGATATGGTCGTAAAACTGAATCCCGCGATCCGGCTTCTTGATCGCCCCGCTGTCGGCTTTGACTTCGGGTTCAAATCCGCCAACTTCCATCGTGGCCGCAGGCGACCAGAATATCCACTCGGTTTTCGGTACATCTTTTTCAGGTGTTGCCATGACAAATCATTCCTTTCAGACGGGAGGCCGGGTACACTCCGGCCCCCCGGTTGGTGGTTACATCCAGCGACTTAGGCGTCGCCGTAATTCTTCCGCGTGACCCCGAACTGGCCGGTCAACACGGCAGTCTTGCCGGTTCCGTTGAACGGACTGGCAACGACGTTCGTATCCGCATGGAGCCGAACGATGAGCCGATAGCCCGGACGAGACGCCACGGAAATTTCCTTCGACAGAGACGAGTTGATTTCCTTCAAGGTTGCGTCCGCCAAAGAGGACGACCACAGAAGGATTTCCGTCTCGCCCTGCTTGCCCTCATACAGATTGAGGGTCGCGCCAGTGGCGTTGGCTTGGGTACAGGCCAGATAAGTCAGGACGTTCATACACTGCGCGTCCCAATCCTTCCGCCAACCGCTCGCCTTGTTGCTGGTGAAAAATTCGCCGGAGATGGCGAATCCGCTGACATAGATGCTGGTGATCGGCGCAAGAGTCTGGTCGATGTAGAAGGTCACTCCATGCGCCCCGATGCACGAAGTCGCCACTTTGGGCTTGATGGTCGAAGCACTCAAGTCCGCCCGCAGACAGGTGATGAGATAACACCGGAAACATCGGCTGGCATTGATGGCATCCTGAACCGCACCCATCGTGGTATAGGTGGCCGTTGCCACCACGCCCGATTCGCCAACAACATCTTCATCCGCCGGAGTCGTTCCCCCGGTTGTGAAGGTAATGTCGGTAGTGGAAGTCCATACGGCCGTTGCCGCCGTCGCACCCGTCCCCAGTTCGGGAACGTACTGGACGACAAAACCGGGGGACGTTTCATCCCCGATAACGTGTGAAATGGGAAACGCATTGGCCAGCGCTTCCTCGACTTGTCCTTTATACATGATATTCCTCCATGTTAGCCACGGTTATTGGTCTAACACCGTTATGTCGATGCTGATGTCGTAGTATGCCGGATAACCGGGGGTGGTATCCGACACAGTATCCGAAACCCCCCACATAAGCGAGAGAATCGGTTTGAAAATGGTGTCGTTCGCCGCCGCATACGCCAGGGCGTAGTGCAGAGTACAGGGCAAGACCTCACAACTATCCTCCTTGAATACCGTATAGATCACTCCGGTATCGACGACACGAGCCGTCAAGAGGTAGAGGAATCCCGAATCGGACGCGCCGCCCCCACCGTCGCCGGTATCGGTCGTATTGTGAAGGATAATGTCGGCATACAGACCCCCAATTCGCCTTTCATCCGTGATTAACTGGATCAGGTCGATGGTGTCGTATGCTATGGTCTTGCCCGCTACGTTCGCTTGAACAACGGTAGTATCCAAAGTGTCAACTGGACAGACAATGCCGGCGGCAGGGTTCTTCCAGACAAAAGGAAGTCCTTTCTTTTTAGCCGTTATCCGTACCGTTGTATCCTCACTGACTATAGTGTATTGTGCCAACAAATCCGTGACCGCGTTACCTGCGGCCGCCAGACCGTCGCATATATCGGCAATTGAGGCATTATGACTTGCCGTGTCGAACCTCATCGTATCCGCATCACCCCAGACGGTGAAACGAGTACCACCCATTGTCGGCACCTGTTTGACCTTGGACCTCAACATGATGTAGGTCGTCGAATCTTCGGCTTTAACCGAATCCTTCAGACCTGCCTTGTTGTTGATGAGATACACCAAAGTGTCATAGGCGCGAGCCGCAGTCCATACCGTTTCCGGCGGATTCCACACGATGCCGTAGTTGGTCGTCGCCGTAGCCACGGAGCAGATGTAGTTCCGCGTCGTGTCAATCGTCGTCACTTTCAACGACAATTTCATCTTCTGCGCCCAAGTCGTATATACAATCCCCTGACTGTCCACCGGCGAAGTTGTCGTCAAAATCGAACAGGCATAGACGTAACTATCAAGGGCAAACAGGGGTGTAAACAAATACACCTGCGCCGTGTCCGCAGCATCGTTCACATAGACCATGACTTCCTTGGTCTCGTGAATCGACCGCGAACCGGAACCGAAGGCCAAACCAACGGCCAGAGCGAGGCCGAATAACAGCGTCAGGTAGATGGCCGGGTGCTTATCAGTCCATTTGGTCATCTCCGGCCTCCTTCCTTACAACAGGTTTGCGCCAACGAACATCGCGTGTCTCGACTCCGACGCCAGCATAATCGAATACTGCATCCGGTACAGGTCGCACAGCCTCTCCGTTTTCTCCGGCGCGGTTTTGACGTTACGCATCAGTTTCAGGCGGCCGTCCGGCGCGAACCGGATTTTGAACCGCTCCATGTCGAAGATGAACCCGTACCCCTTGGTGATCGGGTCGGTCATCAGCGGCATGGGGATCAACGTGACGCGCTTGCCGTGACAGAGATACTCGAAGGTATCGAATCCGTGAACCTTGGACTCCGGCGAAATCCGCACTTTGTCCTTGTCCCACATCGAAACCAGTTCGACGACGTGGGTGGACGTGTACAGTTGCAACGCCCCGGTGATGTCCGGGTTCTGGTCGCAGTAGTCGCCGATGAATTTGCGGAAACCGGACTCATTGAATACCCCGTTGAAGTCCTTGTAGAGCGTTCCGCCGGAGAGGTAATCCACTACCCCGCCGGTATAGTTCAGCGTCGCCGGAGCCGTCCCGCCGGTCGAACGGGCCGAAAAGAGAATCTCGTTCTCGTTCCAGCACCGCAGGGCATAGTAGGTGTCGTTCTGGTACTTCTGCCGCAGGGCGCCGGCACCGCCATAGACGGTCTGCGTCCAGTCGGCGGTCAGGGTCAGTTCGTACCCGAACCGGGACAACGAGGTGTAGTTGTACCCTTCGGACGATTTGAGCATCGCCGTCCGGTACGTTGCATCCTCATTTTCGGCCGATTTCGGCATCCCGGCAATGAGAACATCACCAGCCGCCCATGAAACGGCGGTACTGCCGAGCGCCGACCGGGTAACGGTGACGGAGTTGGTGATTGACTGGGAATCGACGGTGGCAAAATCCCCCGTCCGGGGATTTTTGAGTACCTGACCAGCCATCAGGAGGGGACCGCCGGATTGAACAACCAGCGTGGTTCCCGTTCCCGCCGACACGACCACGAAACGGTCTTGGATGCGCTCGTGTTTGCCCCAACGGTTGACGGTCTGCTTGAGGGTGTCGCCCTCGGCGCGTCTCGAAAGATCGGAGAGGACGGGTGTGACGCTCGGATAGGACAGAAACAGGGACGGGTGCATATCGACAACTTGCTCATTGGTCGAAAATGCGTTCCCGGTTCCGCCAGTTGTGAGGGCGGTTGCGGCCCTGATTCCTACTGAATCGTAATATGGCATTGCAAAGTTCCTTTAAGTTCCAGGTTCATAGGGAGTTCTCGGCACAATAGTCTCCCACGAATCGGGTTTCGCCTCGCCAGTCGTCGAACCGGGGACAGATGCCCCGGCGGTGGCACTGGCCGATGCCTCGGCCGCTTTGATGGCCGGGTTGGGAGGTGCCGGTGTCGTCTTTGCAGACGCGGCAGTCGTTCCTTTCGTGACCTTGATGAGATAGGCGGCGGCGTTGAAGATGTTCCCGCCGAACCGTTCACCCTTTTTGTCGCTCCGCATCAGGTGGGCGATGACGGGTTGTTCCGGTCCATACACCGCGTCCATCAGTTCCTTTTCGGGGATAACGGAGCGCTCGGCTTCCGGCTTGGTAATCTCGCCATAGGCGTATCGGGCGAACTGGGCGGAAACAAAAGCCCTCTCGCTCATTTCGGTTGCCGCCGCGATTGCCGGGTCGGGCTTGGGTTCGGCCGGTTTCGGGGGTGCCGGGGGCGTCTTGCCAGTCGCGTTGTCTACGGCCGCCTGTGTCGCTTCGGCCTCTACCTTTTCGCCCGCGATCCGGGACAAGACCTTGATTCCGCCCGTGATGTCGTCCACGTTGTTGTACCCCACTTCCGCCAAAACTCGTTTCGCCTCATCAATATCGGCTTTGGCCGCTTTGTAGTCGGCCAGTTCCGCCGCCGTCAGGGTGACGGTTTCCTCCGCCGGGGTGGTCACTTCGGCCACTTGGCCGTTCTGACCTTCCGGGGGATTCCCGCCCTGTCCGTTTGCTTGATCGGTCATCTGACTGCCTCATCTTTTTTAGGTTCGTGTTCTTTCATTATAGCGTCGAGTTCAAGTTGGGCTTTTCGACCTTCCTCTATCGCCGCTTCTATTCGCGTAACCATAAGGTTGTGAATAGTCTTGAGTCCGACACGGGCCTCTTCCCGGATCTCCGGGGTCGCCCCGTCGTACAACTGTTTTTGGAGTTCGGCCTGATATTCAGCCGAAAACGGCACCATCCATTCATGGAAAAATTCGCTGTCCTTGCCTTGTGCCGTCTGCCGGCCACGCCCGACCTTGAACCGGAGTTCGTTTTCGTGGCGCTTTTCTTCTTCGGATTGGCCACGTAATTTATTTTCGACGTAATTGACGGCCCGTTTGAATGGATTGTCTATCATCGCCTACCCGCTCCCGGCAGGCCGTATCCCTGCCCCGTTCGACCTTGAATAGCGGGAAGAGTCGAACCGATTTGCTGGCCGGAGTTCCCGCCCATTTCCTTCGTGTTCCCCAGTCCAACCGTCTGCCGTTGCAGATTCATTTGGTGTTCCTTGATATGTTGCATCCCAACCGGCGTATTGGCGACGACCTGATGGACTTCCAGATGGAGGGTATGCGGCTCGGCCGGATGGACGGGCAACTGGATTCCCTTAATCAGAGCCATGTTTTCCTTGTGGGCCGCCATTTCCAGCATATCGTTGTTGCGGATCACCCGGTCTTTATCGGGCAACTGAATCACATTCCACGCCGTCCGAATCAGTTGCTCCTGATCGACCACCGGATTGTTCATCAGAATCGGGAACATTTCGATCAGGCGCCGTACCATCGTCGGCTTATCCTGATTGGCGCGGGTATCGACCTCCACGTCAAACCAGATCGAGTCGAATAACCCGGCGATGTACTGCCCCTGCCGCCCGTCCCACCCCGTAATCTCCCGGTTCTCTTGCTGGAAGAAATTCCACAGTCGGAGCTTTTTCTGCCAAGCCGGTTCAAAGTAGCTGGCCCGGAGTTGCTCGATCATGTGCAAAAGCAGGCTCCGACCACCCTGTACGAGGGCTTCCACCGCCGTCGCCGTTTCCCGTCGGTCGGGCGACCCGGACTGGACGTAATCATTCAGTTTCATTATCTGCTGGATGATCTTGCTGATTATCGAGGCCAGTTCAAACGACCCCTGCGATGAAGCCGCCTTGCGTAGAGGCGCGATAGCCCCGGCGACCCCGTTGAGTCCCTGCGTATCAATCTTTATCAACTTACCCATCTCAAAGGGCATGTAGTCGGGCAACTCATTGGCGGCCTGTTTATCGGCCACGTACATATCGTAGATGTCGCGTTGTTCCCGGTCGATGATATGATTGAAGATCAAAAAGAGGTAAAACCACATGTCAAAGGCCGGCTCGATCAGCCCCATCGGGAATTTCCGGCCCAACTGGTTGTCCACGGTCACAAAATCGTATAAATCCCACCCGGCAATCGGCAGGTCGTTTTCCTTGATTCCAAGAATCTCGTCCTCGTTACCGATGTCCACGATCAGGTCTTTCACTTCCCACGAATCCGGGCCGGTCTTTATTCGGAAAAGCCCCCGGTGTTCCCGGACGGCAATCAACTTGTCGGCATATTGCTGGTCTTTGTCCTTGCGCTGTTTCAGGGCATCCCGCTCTCCACCGGTGAACTCGTAATACTTCAACTGGTCAAAAGACGAGCGCCGGAGCTTTTCAGCATCGAAGGAATAGAAATGCCAGGGGACGTTGTTCAGGGCAATCAGTTCATGGAGCGGCCTAAGATATTGCCGCCCAACGATTCGGCGATCTTCCAGACGGTCGCAGTTTGGGTCAAGCCGGACGTGGCGTATATCCAAAGGCAGGGAATCGGCGTATTTGTGAACCGTCCGGGATTCAAGTTTCGCCGACCGACCGTCACCATCCCATTCCCCAAGTTCCTTCCGTACCGGCACATTCACCGTTCGGTCAACCCACCGGGTTATCGAGGCCCCCAGACCGCCGACAAGCGCCTGATGGATGCACCGGCCCGCCGAGGTCGGCTCATTACCGAGGTCGTTCTGCCGCTGGAGTACCATTTCGGCCGTCTGGACCATCTCGTCGAGGTTTCGGGGCTGTCCGGGCCGGGTGATATGGCCGTAGGGCTTGGAACCGAACACGAGGTCGTTGATGGCGGCGCGGGATTGCTCGATATTGACGTAAATGTCGGCAGGGGCAACGCTGGATCGGTCTTTATACTTTCCGATGACGGCTTCGAGGCCGGCGGGGAGCAATCCCCGGCTCATGCGCTCGAAATCGTTGAACTTGAGGAAATACTCCCTCATTTCATTGGTGGAATCGTCCCAGAATCGGGTTGCCTGTTCCTTTATTTCCTTCTTTTCTTCATCGCTGAACGTCCGTATGGCCACCAAAGACCCCTTTCTGTCCGGAAACTGAACAATTCAAAGTCGAAACTGTCCAGATTCTTTACACGGGGGGCTATTACGACTATGTTTTATTGGAAGTCAATATAAAAGTGGGGAGAATTTCCCCGGTTGGTCAAAAAAGATGGGGAAATTCGCCCCGGTATGCAGGAAATTGCAGAGCTTAGATGATTCTGTCAACCATACCGTAGTTCAGACAGGTCTCGGAATCGAAGAAAATGTCGTGTTCGAGAATACCGTCCAATACCTCCGGCGGGATTTTCGTGAACTGGAGATAGATCGACTTGATTATTGCCATGAGCCGGTCAAGATTCTCCTTTTCGTCCTTGAACTCGCTGTATTTCCCCCAGAACATCGTCGAAAGCTGATGAATCAGCATCATGGAGTGACGAGTTATCAACCGTTCCTTACCGACGACGGAAAGGAAGGTGGCGGCCGAGGCACAGATACCATCGACGACCGTTATCACCTTTGACTGACAAGCCATGATATTGTCCATAGCCGACAGCCCGGCGAATACCGACCCACCGTAACTGTTGATATGCAAAAAGATAGGGGTTAGGGCCGGTTCGTCACGGATTTGTTTCCGAACGAGGTTGTCGTTATCCATCTGCCGGATCGCCCGGACGAGTTGCAGAGTTTCCGGCCTGCCGATTTCCGAATAAAAATATATTCGGTTTTCGATGGTTTCCAAGATTCGCGGTTCATGCACCAGAATTTCACCGGAAGATTTTGTCGGCACATCCGGTACTGCCTTATTCGACCATTTCATTTCCATAGAGACCTCTCTTTTTTAGATTTTGTTATTCGATCAACCAGTATTGCCCCACCGCCGGTAGTTCGGTAGATAACCCGGACTACCACCCGTTGTGACCCTCCTTCTGGTCTCTGGGTCGTCCTGTTGTTCGCCCAATATCTCTCTTGCGTAGGCCGAGGCGATCATTTGGAGCGTATCCTGAGCGTCTGTGTACTCGTTTTCCAGCGGTTGTTCGCTCTCTTTGTCGTAAACGTACCCCGATGAGCACCCGTCGATGAAATTCTCCATGCTCGGATCAAGAATAATCCCCGGTTCGCCATCTTTAAGCCACCACATCTTCCTGACGACCTTCATCCGGGGCGTTTCCTTGTCCCTTGTCCCGCAATGGGGATAGCCCATCAGCATCCTGGTCTGGTAAGTGTCGCCCTCCAAAAACTCCGACAGCGGTTCCCGGCCGACCCGTCGCCTGTCCCATATCCGGGAAATCTCGTCCATGTCCATCCGGGCGCCGCTCAAACTCCGGGTCCGATACCTGACCTTGGCATCCGGCGCTATCCCGTGAATTTCCGGGAATTTCGACCGCTCATACAGTCCGTTGGCGATTTCCAGCCCTTTTCTGCAAAACTTTGCAAAGGACTCCTCATTCCGGCCGATCATCTCCCGATACCCCCGCCAGACCCCGTTGGCATCCACCTGCCACAAGGTCATCGCCGGTTTCCGGACACCAAAATCCCATCCGATCAGCATCGGCCGGCCAGGAATCGGCCACAGCGTCTCTTTGCTGACGTGAATCCGGCTGTCGAACCGATTCCAGACCAAATCCCCGTCATACGACGAGAACGAACAGCAGTATTTCGCCCCGATCTGCGTCTTGGTCATCCCCGCGGTGATCATCTTGAACCATGCCTCGTCGTGTTCCGGGCAGTCATACCACATCAGCTTCTTGCGGGCAAACCCCTTGTATCCTTCCACATTATCCGGGTTCGCCCAAACCTCGTGAAACAGCTTCCCTTCCCGCGCTTTCCCGTTCGGCGTCGAGGCCGCGATCAATTTACCACGCCCAATGGTCGGCACCACCCCCCACCAGCACGTCGCCGCGTACCTCTGCCACGCCATTTCATCGAAAACATACTCCGAGAAGCCAAACCCCTGCGCCCCCTCCTGCTTCATCGCAAAGCCCTGTATCGACCCCCCGTTCTGGAATATCTTCAAATCCACCTTGTTCGTCACCATCGGATTCCTCGCCCGCATCCAGTCCGGCAGGCAGTTATACATGAACTGAATCCGACCCATCTGGTAGAACATCAACGGCTCGTCAATCGCCGAGTACGCCCCCGCATACACCTGGTCCGACCCCGGCAATCCCGAATTGGCAAAAAAGGCCGACCTCAACATCCGCAACAAAAGCAACATCGACACCTGCATTCGCCGGCTCTTGCAGATAATCACCCGGTCGTTCTCATCAATCAGCCGGTTCAACTCGTGCAAATGCCTGAAATTGATCGGAAAAGGACGTATGATCTTCCGCTCCTCGTCCTTCGTCCTGATCTCACCGGCCTCGGCAAACGTCCACAGGTTCGAGCAGCAAGCCGCATACACCTGGTCGTTGATACTCCGTAACGTCTCTTTCGTGATGATGTTAGCCATCAGTTCAACCTCACCCCGCCCGGCACCACCACAATCTTCTTCCTGTCCTTGCCAGCCAGAATAGCCTTCACGTCTATCCCCGAAGCCTCCAATACCTTCAATATCGCCACAATATCCGACTTCACCCCCATCGCCATCCCGTTGTGCGCCTTCTCCAACGTGTTCAGGTGCACCTGCAACTCGTCAATCCGCTTCTCCAACCCGTCCTTCTGCTTCTCCAAAAGTTGTATCCGACGGTATAAATCCCGATTCGTCACCTCGTCAGCCATTTTTGCCCTCTTTCTGCTTGACCGCCCACGCCCTCAAATCCGCCATCAGAACCCGCTCACGAATGATCCCGTCTGCTATCTTCAGAAGCATCGCGTCTTTTTTCGCCTGTAATTTTACCGGGTCGTCCCTGTCGGTAGGGGAAATGCCTCCCACATCAGCATATCGACGGTCGTGAACCTCATCACATACCTCAAGATAGATAGTGAAATCCTCATCCTCGCATCCCGGACTTCTATATATCTTCCACTTAATCTCAATCGGGCCGACCGTCGTCTCCATAAATTCATCGTTATATGTCTCGTCAGCCATTTTCAAGTTCCTTTATTCTATACATCATTTCCTCATTATCCCCCTTCAGCCCGGCTACCTCAACCTGTAATTTCCGGTTTTCCGTACATAACTCACCGTTCTCCATGCGAAGATTGAATTTCATCGCACTCAACTCATCCTTCAGCTGGGCGTTCTCCGCCTCTAACTCCTTGATCTTTGCCCTTTGTTCAACGTTCAGGGCACATATTTGATCCAAATCATCCGCCGTTACCGGAATCTGTATTGACGGTTCCAGTGGATTTGGAGTGAACGTCACCCTTGGCCCGGCAGGTTTCGGAATAGCTTCTACCTTACCACCACCAAATATCCGCGCCTCCCATCCGCCACACCACTGATTCGGCAAAACCACCGGCCAATTCGTCACAC
Organism: Candidatus Micrarchaeia archaeon; assembly: GCA_041653315.1. Classification (NCBI taxonomy): domain Archaea; kingdom Nanobdellati; phylum Microcaldota; class Candidatus Micrarchaeia; species Candidatus Micrarchaeia archaeon. Next base: position 20,575 of record JBAZFO010000016.1, read on the forward strand.
CCAAAAACGGCGGACGAGCAACACAATATCCATCCGGCCGATACCCCTCCTTCTTGAAAAACCGGCACGTGCCACAGCTCTTCACAATCACCTCGTCTACCATAATCATACCTCCTATCTAACCAAAAAGGTTACATTCAAAAAACTCTATACCGGAAAAAATCTATATGGGTCACTTAGGTACCCCCTTCTCAGCGGCGGCCGGGTCGGTGTCCCCCATCGGTTCGGTCGGTACGGGCGGATCGTCTGAATTATCGTCGGCAGGCAGGGCGGAGGGGGTAGTGGGGCTGCCTCTATGGTCATCGTCGATAACTGTATATGTGGCTTCAGGCAGTGCTTTGGCTGCTGTCATGCGTTCAACGTGGTGTGAAAGAGTGGTAAGATGGCGCTTAATCACGGCCAAGAGTTCTTCATCTGTGTTGGGCTGTTGGTACGTGACCTGCTGCACTGCCATGCTTGCGGCTACTGCCGCCTGCACTGTGGCTGTCGCCCCTGCTGCTGCCTGTACCCTGCGCTGTTGGTGTTCAATAGTAAGGCGTAAGCAGGAGTTTGCTGTTTGCAAGATCAAAGCTGTAAACGCTACCGGGAAGCGAAACGACTTGCCATCGTCCGCAATCGGGTCCAAACTCAAGACCCGATCAACAATCTGTGCCGCCTTCGGCGCCGACCGATGAAGCTGAACCACGGATGTGGACAGTAGGTCGAATACGTTGGTGGAATTGAGACCTCGATTGATCCGAGCTGTGGCGGCGGTAGGGGAGACGTTGAGGAGTTCGGCTACTTGTGTTTGATTGAATCCCATGAGGTGAAGGGAAGCGGCAGTACAGTCACGAGTGACGGCCTTGACGATTTTGGTTGAAGCGGCATCTTTGAGAGCTTTTTCGCCTCGTCTGATGGCTGCCTTGTGGCGGGAATCGCTGAAGATCTTCGGTCTTCCAGTTTTGAGTTTGACCTTTTTCCGTTCCATGTTGGGAGATTAGGGTTTAGTTGAATTGGAGTCAAGCGGTATTTTGTGGGGATTTGGGGCTGATTTTGGCCGTATCTTTGGTCTACCCTTGTCCTGATCGTTGATTGTGGGGTCTGTGGCGTGTCCATTTTCTGAACAGATTGGGGGATTTAGTGGATATGGGGACTATCCGGGGCCAGTTGGTATGGGTCGAGGCTTTGGGAGATCGGGCCATGTTGGGGCTGAGAGTCGGTAGTTTGGTGGTTCGAGCTGGTGATGGTGGTTCAAGGGTTTGCTTCCGGTGTAAATGCTTGGCTATAATGGAGTAAGAGTTGTTTAACACTGCGGGAAAGTTGGAATCCGGCCAAGTCCGCCGCCGGTCGATTTTTTGATCGTTGTCCGGCATATCCATTTGTCCTGAGCACAACCTCTGGGGGTCAATGGCGCACCTACCACTTTATTTGTTTTCTCGGATCGGCTATGCTTCCATTGCTTGCCCTCAGAGGGCGCGCCGTCGATCAGTGGGGAGAGGGGAAGCGGCTTCGTCAAGCCGTAGCCGTATGGAATTAGGGCAGTCCCGTTGTTTCAGGGAGTTGTAAGAGCATCAATAATAAACCGGGATACGATTGTCCGATCCCGGTAAATATCTTCGTTCTTGAACCGGGCAACGCGCAGACCGTGACTCTGCATTATTGAATCCCGATTCCGGTCATAACCTACTTGGCTGGAATGGATAGAGCCGTCGATTTCTATGATGAGTTTGAGTCTTGGAACCCAAAAATCAGCGATATAGCCAAGCGTGGGGGTTTGCCTGTGGACTCTTACTCCGCATTGTTTACCCTTAACTGTATCCCAGACAATAGATTCAGCCTTAGTTGGATTCTTTCTTAGTTCTCTGGCGCGAAGGATTTTTGTCCGGGGCATTCTCTTGCGGAATGGCATCAGTATAACTCCGGGCAATAAAAAACCCCCAACCAGGCCAGTATGGGGGTTCGTAAAAGGTCTCGGTCTTTCCGAATAACCTGATTTTGCTTTCTTTCGGTTCCTGTCCCTATGTTGGCCTGGTTCAACATAACGCTGGGGAGTTTACCCGTCTCAAACCACAAACGCAAGTCTTTTTTTGGCCTGCCTTCACTTTTTTAGGATAGGTGCAAAACTGCCCTTGTGGTTCAATAGGTTACGCCGAAAAATACATACACCTTGTTTTTTGACCGATTATTTTAGGCCCAAAGACCGGCCAAAATACTATCCTATTGAATATCAACGGCTTGACCCCTGCATTATTCTTTACCTTGTTGAAAGATTTATCTTGACTATATAATATAGTATAGGTATATTTCCGATGTAAGGGATAGACACTCAAACAAGGGGAAATGAAATGATCCTAACCAAAGAAAACTTTGAGGTTATACGGGCGGCGTCCGATGATGAGACGCGCCTGTATATTAACGGTATGCTGGCTATGTCTGACGGTACGACCGTAGCGTCAAACGGAGCCATGATGTTTCGCGTTTCGCCGTCTTCATATAAGGATGACGAATACCCTGAAATCAAGTATGGCGACAAGACCATGAACAACGGCGATTCTACGCCGATCACCAAGGACGTTTTTATCAATACGCCAGTCGCCAAACTGACCCTCGCCCAACTTCGCAAGCGCAAACGGACGCTGCCCATACTGAAAGCCGCCGAACTGGTTAATGTGAACGGCAAGCCGACCATTTTCGCTACCGACCTCGACACGCCGGTCATATATCCAGTGCCCGATGCTGAGGAAGCCTTGCGTCGGGATCAGGTTGAATCCATCCTCAAACAAAAAGACGCGGAGTTTAAGTTTTCCATCCGCTTGCGTCTGGATGTACTGCAACCGCTTATCGAATTTGTCCGCAAGACCCAGTACACCGCGCCGGGCGGCCAATACATCGACTTTGATTTCACCGGGCCAAAATCGGCTGTCTATTTCCAAGCCGGGGAAACGGATACCAACCAAAAGATCGACGGCGTGATAATGCCCGCGAATAGAGATTAACCCGGTCGATGGATAACCGAAACCGAAAATTTAACATGAAAGAGGTCTACGATGAAAGTTGAAAACATGACCAACGACAGGGGGAACGCCGTTCGCAATCAATTCGTAATTACCGATGGCGATACGGTCGTTTTCCAGTCCTACGATACGATCATCGTTAAGGTCGTGTTTGAGGACGGCAAACGACAGGTATATCTTGACGAAACGTCCTGGGATTATTCCAAGACCACCGGGAAATATCGCAACCTGTTTTTGGGCGAGACCAAAAAGGAAACCGAGCGCAAAATCAAAGACGGCACGTACAAGCTGGCCGATCTGAACCAATAGGAGGCAAGACCATGACAACCAAGCACACGCCGGGGCCGTGGACTTTGATGGATGAACATCTCCAGAATGAAAATACTGGAGACGATTATCCGATGATAACGGCATGGGATGAAGTCAACGAAGTATCGGTAACGATAGCGACAGCTTGCCCGGATGCCGATGAAATGTACGCCAACGCTCGCCTTATCGCCGCCGCGCCGGAACTGGCAGAGCAATTTAAGACCATGACGGAAGGATTTGAGGCTATGCGTGCGGCCCTTGCCGAATGCTGTATCGACGTTCAAGCGGATTACCACCGTCGAGGGGTGGCTATTCTAAACCAATATCCGGCAACCGTCGGATTTGATTCCCGCGCCCTGTTGTCGCGGGTCGAGGGGGAATAATGACCTGCGGCATATTCCCGACGTGGCGGCAGTTGTTTGAGACGATCGGCGCCGCCTTGCTGGTGATCGCCGGTTGCGCGGTTGTGATAGCCTGCGCCTGGCTGATCGTGGTCTTTGTGTTGGCATAAACCGAAAGGGCAAGGCATGAAGGTAAAATACTATCCGGCAACGGAGAAGTGTACGACCTGTGGCGGTGCATGTTGTAAGGGGTATGCTGGTATTGTTTTACCGGAGCAAATCCCCGGTGACTCAATTCAGGAGCAAGCGGCCGAACTGGTCAAGATGTTGCGGTCGAAAAAATACTGCCTCGACTATTGGGAGGCATCACCGTGCATCTATTTTGTTCGGCCGTCCCACAAAGAATGGAAGGGCGAATTGATTGACGCCTCATGGGGCGGCGAGTGTGTGTTTCTCGGTTCCCGTGGTTGCCGTCTCAAACCGGATAAACGCCCGGCCCAATGCCAGATGCTTGAACCGACAGAGGACAAATGCGTCGGTCATTTCGGCGGGAAACTACCGGGGGCAAAGGCATGGCGGCAACACGGCCTTTATCCTCTTTTGTTGGATATTGTCCGAGGGCTTGATTTTGACGAAATATCCGAACGGTATTGCAAGTAACTCGAAAGGAGATATATTTTTATGGGACGATTGAAAGAGAACCGCATCGTCAGCGCCTTGTCCATCCAGTTTACCCCGGCGGACAGGGCTTTGATCTTGAAGGCGGCAGAGATGGCCCGGATGACGATGACGACGTGGGCGCGTATCAAGCTGGTGGCGGCGGCATCGAGGGCGGTCAAGATGTCTAGCCCCAAGCCGGAAAAGCACGAAGAAACCCCGGCCGAGTGAGTAAACCGCTGGGATCGGGCTGGCCGGGGTGGAAACCTCGCCCGGTTCCGGCATTTAATCCGTTTCCTGTTGAGTGGCCCCGGTGACAATGGTGTTGCCGGGGTTTTTTATGTAAGTGGAATACCAATTTATCCTCAAGTTTTTCCCTGCCCCTGCCGATACAGATAGCAGAACCTATAACGCGGAGGCTTGCAATGACCAATCAGAGTATCGACAAATTGAGAGACCTTGAGGCTTTCCTAGCCGGTGAGGTCCGCGGATTCAAACAAGACGCCGAGATTGCCAAAGAGAAAGGCTTCGGGAAGGCGGTCGCATACTGCCTGGGCGTGTCCTGGGCGTATGAAAGCGCCCTCGGGAGGCTCCGGGAGGCTATGCCGGGCCGTCTGATTGAGGTTGTAACACGAGATATAGGCGCAAATGGGCCTGAAAACGCCTAGGAAAGGCCAGATTTGACCAAAACAAAGGGGTAGGCCGGGAATAGCCTGCCCCTCAGATAGCCCCTCTCAGGGCTTCACAGGCGTTATTTTTGAGGAGGTTCGGTTCCGTTTTCCTTCACGGTCACGGTCGGC
>JBAZFO010000017.1 GCA_041653315.1 Candidatus Micrarchaeia archaeon
TTGATATGTTCATATGAACATATGAACCTAATAATATTATGTACATATGTATTTATAAACCTATCGTTAGCTAATTATAATATGGCAAAAGAAGAAAGCTATCTAATAAAGTTGCAAAGCAAATCTACGACGTCAAAATATACTTCTGAATTTTTGTCTTTACCTAAGCAATTCTTAGATAAAATTATAAAAAAATTCGGAGACAAACCCGTGATGTTTAAAGTCAGCATGGATAAAAAAGGCAGAGTAATTTATGAACCTAAATTCCTAAAGTAGCTTAACTGGAAAACAGGTCTCCAAAGGTTTATAAATTATTGAATAAGCTTTATTAAAGAGGATAAACATGGCAAAGAAAAAAAAGTTAAGAACATTAGATCTTTTTGCAGGCGTCGGCGGAATCAGATTAGGATTTGAAAATGCTGGATTTGAAACTGTATTTGCAAACGATTTTGATAAAAGTTGCAAAGAGACTTACGATTTAAACTTTAGTGAGCCAAAACTAAATACTGAAGATATATGGAAACTTGATATAGATAATTTACCAGAATTTGATATTCTTCTTGGCGGTTTTCCCTGCCAGGCTTTTAGCATAGCAGGGTACAGAAAAGGATTTAGAGATGAAAAAGGCAGAGGTAATTTATTTTTTAGGATCGCCGAAATTTTAGAAGCTAGAAAACCCCGGGCGTTTTTATTAGAAAATGTGAAAAACCTTAAATCCCACAACGGCGGAAAGACTTTTAAAATTATTAAAAAAACACTGGAAAATCTAGGATATCATATCAAAGTGGAAATTTTAAACAGTATGATCCATGGCAACATTCCTCAAAACCGGGAAAGAATTTTTATTGTTGGTTTCTTAGATAAAAGAAAACGCGATAATTTTGAATTCCCAAAACCAATTTCTTTAACTAAAAATTTTCGGGAATTCACAGCAAAAAAAGCAGACAAAAAATATTACTACAATGATAAACCATTATATACAAAGATTAAAGATGACATCAACGCAGAAGATACAGTTTACCAATGGAGAAGAAAATATGTACGTGCTAATAAAAAAGGAGTCGTTCCTACATTAACTGCAAATATGGGTCTTGGAGGGCATAATGTTCCCATTATCAAAAATTCAATAGGAATCAGAAAATTAACTCCGAGAGAATGCTTCTTATTGCAGGGTTTTCCTGCTGATTACAAACTTCCTGAAATTGCAGACAGTAAATTATATCATCAAGCAGGCAACAGCGTTACTGTTTCGGTTATAGAACGACTTGCAGAAAATATGAGAAAGATTCTATTGGATGAAGTTCCTCCGCGCAAAGATATAATTACTGCTTATTTATGAGTTTAAATTTTACGCTGTATATCTTTGATATAGTCTCTTAAACTATTTTTAACTATGTTTTTCAGGTTTCTTTGTGCTATCCATATATTATTTCGTTTTAATGAGGGATTCATCCCAACTGTAGTAAACCAGCATTCATAAATTTTATCTTTCTCTAGGTTAAATGTACCTAAAACTTTATTTTTAATTATGGTAGTTTTCTTGCAGTAGATATACATTCTTCTTGAAGAAATTTTATTTCTTTTATAATTTGTTTTCATATAAACTTCAATATCTCCTTTATAAGTAAACTCGCCGAATTCCTCCGGCTCTTTCATTAGATTGCTCATAATAATTGGAAGTTTTCCTTTTTTCAGCTTTATTTTTTCATATCCCTCATGAGAATTTAATATTCGTTTTGCAGTTAGCGGGCTTGCTTCTTTTATTATTTCGGTTTCATATAGGTATGAACCTTGATTAAAAGCAACACCAAATTTTTTCAAATCATCGCCGGTTATAATGTACTGTATTTTTACATATAAATCTTTAACATTACAAAATTTCTCAAAAGATTCAGAATCCAATTTTGATTTTAAGTAAACTCCAAGCGGGTCGATATCTGCAGATTCATTTTTCTTGATGAGGCTTGCATATATCAAAACCACTTTTTTAGGATCCCAATTCACAAGCTTATCTGAAAGAATGGTGCTGAACTGTTCTGCAGTTAAGCCTATCCACCTGTCTGCTTCTGATATATTTTTTATTTCAACATATAAATTCGGCTCCCTCTCTGTGTTTTTATCGATTATTTTAATTATATCCGGATCTGAGATATTTTCTTTTTTGAGCTGATGAATATCAAAATCAAGAGCACATTTTTTCTTTGTTTTTCCTTCAATTAATTCTGCAACTCCTATTTCAATCAATTTTCCTATGACAAAACTGTCAATAATGCCCCCAAAACCTCTATACTGGCCGGTTGTTCTGTTTGTGGCCAATTTTGTTTTATCTAAATGGTACTCTAAAGCAAACTTAAAACATCTTTCAAGATCTTTCTGTGTGAGTTGATACTCTAAATCATTTTGAACCATATTTATACAGCCTCCTTAAAATTTTATCAAAATCTTGTTTTACTTGGTGCTCCCAAACCACGATGACTTTATACCCTTTTGATTTCAGCATTTTTGTGTTCTTTCTGTCTCTTTTCACGTTTTTCTCAATTTTGGGCAGCCAATAGCTTCTCTTGATTTAGGTTCCTTGTAGCAATTTGGACACTTGTGCCAAAAACATCCGTGCAGAAACACTGCAGTTTTTGAATCTTTGAGAACAATATCTGGATTGCCCGGCAGTTTAGGGTGCATTTTATGTCTAATTTTATCTCCTTTTAGATAATTATGAATTTTTTTCTCTTGTTTTGTCCACTTGCTTCTTATTTTTGACATACATCTGCTTCTCTGTTCTTTTGTCAAATTATCAGACATAATTGAGAATAAACCTTGAATGTTTATAAACTTAGCACTCATCACATCAGTTATCAGTGCTTAAAAACTCTTTTCTAAAATTTTCTAAAATAAAGTTAAACACAATCTGGGAATGGGAAAGATGAGAGGAAGGTTGGTTTGGGAGATAAAATCAATTATCTATTAACAATTACATTTTGAAGCAGTTTTATAAAAGCAGTGCCAGAATGATTTTCAATTATTTTAAACGCTGGTGTTGAAGTTAAAGTATGGATTGTTGCGTAATGAACGGAGAGAACTGCATCTCTAAGTTTTTTATCCTTTTCTAAAGAAATTACCTTAAGGCCGATTTCATCACATCTATCATAAGAAAGATGCCTGGCATGCGATTTCGTCAATGCATGGTCCCCCAATTCTTTTATTATAACTTTTATTTTATCATCTGCTTTGCTGTCTTTTTTAAACATGCCTTCTTTAAGCCAAATTTTAACCATTTCTTCTGACCATACAATTGCTTTTTCACATTCTCCTATTAAAGTAGGATTGTATTTTGCTATTATTGGTTGCCAAATATAAATCTTTGATTGGTCTATTTTAATCTCTTTAGCAGCTCTTTCAAATTCTTCAATAATTCCATGAGCTGGAATTCCATTAAACTGCGGATCAATTGGACCCAAACTTGAATGTTTACCCATTCTTATTTCTTTGCAAGCACAAGCCATCATAGTTCCTGCAGACATCGCTAGCTCAGGAACAAATGCTCGCATATCACTCCCGAATATGGATTTAAGATATGTAACAATAGATTCAGTAGCCGCAGTATCTCCTCCAGGTGTATGAAGAAATATATCTAATCCTTTATCTGGATTTAAGTTCTCGACTACTGACATGAAACCAGTTTTATCTTCATCAGTTACTCCCAACCCAGGAATATTTGGTTTTTGAAGCCAACCAGAATAGTAAATTATAATATTTCTATTTGTTAATTTGTTTAATCTTTTGAGACATTTATGGCGAATAATATCATGCGTACTTCCAGACGCATTGATTTTGTTAAACATTTCATTCCAATTAGTCATCTAATCATTCCTCTTAACTTTGGTTGTAGTCGATACGTCCAAAACATAAGGTAAGTTTGTATCTTTTCTAATTTCTTCACTTTCTAAATATATTTTCTGAAAATACACACGACTATCTTCTGAATCTAATTTCAGAATACGAAAAACTTCATTTATTTTACGTTGTTTTTTATTTACTTCTGACATAATAATAAATCACCTTCAAAGTATATAAACCTTAATGATTGGACTAAGCACTCATCTCATCTGTTATCGGCGCTAAAATTTAAACTCCCAAGTTCAATAATCATTATAAATTTAGCTATTTTAGAATATCTTATGGGATTGCTTAGCGGCATTGTAAAAATATTTGAGAATAAGGTTAGTAAAGGAGTAAAAGACAGTGTAGAAGATTTCATAACAAATGAAGGTGAATGTTCAAAATGTGGGAAGGACATTCCAAATAAAAAGGCTAAATTCTGCCCAAGTTGTGGTTTTAAGCTGGTTGTTACCTGCCCAAAATGTAAGAAAGATTTCCCTTATAAAACAAAGTATTGTGAAGTTTGCGGGAGAAGACTGAAGAGATAACGAGTTAAGTTAATGTTTTCTTGTTTGATTTCCGTTTTTCAGCCTTGAAATCGTTTATTAAATCCCCTTCTGTTTCTTCTCTAGTTTCTTTTCTAGAATAGTTACATTTACAATTTTTACAGTAGTAATGTTTAAAGAACATAAAATCCGTTTTTTCACTTAAATAATGATCACATTTTTTACAATATGGTCCAAAAACCAAAGGAGTATCATCTCCCTTAGAATAGCGTAAAACCCACTTTAAATTATTTATAACCCTTACCTCTTCTTTTTGATCTTTGCCTTTTTCAATAGGTAGCGGATCACTTTTAGTTGTAGAAATTGTAAACGGTTTTTCAAAGTATTTGCTCACATACGGTTGCAACATTATAACGATGACTAATGCAATAATAATACTAATGATTAAAATACTTGATGGAGTTTCCCACCCAAAATAAGAAAATAAAAATGGTAGCGGAGAGTTTTCATTTGAACCAATATATGAGAAAATAGATTTAACAAATGGGATATTACTTGCCAATAATGACAAAACGGGAACAAAAAATAAAATCACTACTAATGCAATTATTAATAAAACCCATGTGGTTCGATTTATTCCAAAGAAATCTTCATGCAAAAAATCACCTAGATAAGCTGTAAAAAATAATGGCAATACCTAAAAGTATTAAACCCAATTTTAGATTACTATTAAGTGCAGGTTCTAAAATCCCATAAGCTAAAACTAAACCACCGATAACACCCAATATTGAAGATTGTTGCTTGTTCATATTAACACCCCTTAATCCTTTTTCTTCGCTTCTTTCACGATTTCTTCCGCTTCCTCCCTTGTGATTATTCCTTTTTTAATTAAGGCATTGAGTATTCCTTCATTTAGTTTTATTGGGTCTATTCCTCCAATATACATTCCCATAATCTCACCCCTTGATTAAAATAAGTCCTTATTATTTTAAATAGTTAACGAGCACCCATCCCTTATAATATCAGAGCTCCAGGTTCTCATTATTTTATCTTAGTCAAAATATTGACCGAAAACAAGCAAAATCAGTCAAAATATTGACCGAAAAAGGCTAATTATTGACAAAAAACCTCACTTAGTCAAAATATTGACCGAAAACAATCAAAATCGGTCAAAACTTTGACCAAAGCTTTAAAAATATTTACACAATTAAATAATATATGGAAACAATACAATTTTTTAAAGAAGAAAAATACTTATTAGAAGAATTATTTAAAGATAAAAATCAACTTTTTAAAAGAGAGATATATTCTCAATTAAATAAATCAAATATTATTATACTATATGGATTAAGAGGAACAGGAAAGACAACTTTACTCGCACAAAAATATTTAGAGATAAAAGGAGATAAGCTAGCATTACATGGAGAACACTTAAATATGGCAGGTTATTCAATAAAGGATTTGATTACAATTCAGAAACATTTTTTTAGAGAAGGCTATTTATTTATTGATGAAATTACTAAATTAAAAAATTGGGATGAAGAATTAAAAATATTTTCTGATATGTACCCAAAAATAAGAATAATAGTAACTGGTTCTTCTGCTGTTAATCTTCAAGAATCAAGAAGAACACTTGCTAGGAGAGCATTATTCATAAATTTAAAACCTTTGACTTTTAATGAATTTTTAGAAATAAAATATAATACAAAAATAAGAAAATTTAATTTATTTTCTGAAGATCTATTTACTGAAGCAATGAAAACTGAATTAGATATGAGAGATAAATTAAAAAATATAAACGAGATAATTTTAGAGTATAAAGAAATGAATATCCCATATTTATTAGAAAAACCAAAATCAACTATCTTAGATCTTTTACAAAGAATAATTTATGAAGATATTGGGGGAACTAGTTCTTTTAATGAAGAAATTTTATCTAAATTTTGGCCGTTATTAAAACTTTTAGCTCTTTCAGAAAAAATAAGTTATGATATATTAGCTAAAGATTTGAATGTTGGTAAAGGAACAGTAATAAAAATGATTGATTATCTTGAAAAAGCAAGTATTATACATAAAGCACAAATATACAAAAAAGGAAAATCAAAAATAAGAAAAGAACCAAAATTTTTATTTGTTTCTCCAGTTATAAGAATAGTACTTCTTGAATTATTAGGAGAAAAAGAAAGGGCTGTTGGATTATCTAGGGAAGATCTTTTTGCAATGCATATTGAAGAATTATATTATTTAAAAACTGGGCCTGATTTTGTATGGAATAATATCTTATTTGAAATAGGGGGGCCGAATAAAGATCTAAAACAATTTAAAGAAATTGATTTTAAAGGTAAAAAAATTATTGTTTTTGAAGGTTTAGAAATACAAAATAAGGAAGTTTTTAAATTACCATTTTATATATTTCTAAGTCATTTTTGATTAAATACTTTTAAAAAATGATTGTAATATCTATTAGATTATGGAAATCAATATTATACCAAATAATGAAAATGAAGGAAAAGGAATAGCTTATGAAATTACTTTAAATCAAGAAGATATTGATAATTTAGATAAAGGGCCTGATTATATTTTACCTTTTTTATCTGCAAAAGCACAAAATGGATTAAAAATAAATTTAGTTAAAGATAAAATGTCAGATTCTCTTTTTGGAAAAAATCCTAGTTTTCAATCTCTTCCTGATGCAACTGGAATTTTTATTGAAATAGGGACTCCTGGGTTTTTAGCAAATGACGATCCAGATAAGATTAAAGAATTATTTGAGGAAGTAGGAAAAATTCCAATAAAAACAAAAGTACCAGAATTAGGAACTAAAGAATCTAAAGATATTGTAGTAGGGCATGTAGTTTTTAAAGTAAATTTAAAAAATGAAATAAAAGAAGAAATGCCAAAGTTGCATATTTAATTTTTATATTTGTAAAATATTGGCAAAAGAGTTATTCATATCTTACATATGCCACTCTTTTTTCTTTAGGAATTTCTTCTAATCTGCCTTTAAATGCTTCTCTTGTTTTTTCTTTTAAATCCGGTTTTTCTTGTTTTTTGGTATGTTTATATTTAGTGAATAATTTAATTACTGTTTTAGAATCTAAAAGTACATTTGATAAAAAACACAATCTTTCTACATTTGTTTCTAGTTTATCTAATGCTTTCATCAATATTTGATCTGGAATATCAAAAGCGCAACTTATTTCAGGATTATTTAATAAAATATCAATTTGTGTTTCTTTATCAATTTCTAAGAAGTCATGACACCATTTTCCAAACTCTTTATCTATAAATTCAATTCCATATTTTAATTCAATTCTAGGTCTTTCATCAAAATATTCTATTATTTCCCCAGTTAACGGGTTAACTTCTTTTCTTACCATTTTTACACACCTCGTAATTAATATTTATGTTGCAAAACGTTTAAAAATATAGTTATTTCTTATGGTTTTTTATTCCTTTAATAAATGAATTAGTTTTAGCGCTCTTTTGTAAAACATGTTTTAAAACATCTGAAATTGTTTCAACTGGGATTATTTCTATTTTATTTTTATCTTCTTTTGATATATAAACATCTTCTAAATTTGATTTAGGGAGAATAACTTTTTTTAATCCAGCTTCAATACATGCTTGAACTTTACCTGTTACTCCTCCAACAGGCAGTACTTCACCACGTACAGATAATGAACCAGTCATTCCAATAGTTTGATCAATAGGTAAGGATTCCATTGCAGATATAACTGATACAGCAACAGCAATAGAAGCTGAATCTCCTTCAACTCCTTCATAAGTTTGTAAAAATTGAATATGAACATCATTTTTTGACATATCTTTTTTAACATGTTTTTTAATAATTGCTGAAACATTATCAACTGCTTCTTTAGCAATAGTACCTAATTTACCAGTAGCAATAAATCTACCACTTCCTTTTGAAAATGAAGGAGTAACTTCAGCTACAATAGGCAATACTAATCCAGATGAAGGATCACCTAAAACTGCTAATCCATTAACCCTGCCTATTTCATAACCTTTTGTTTGAAAAACCCTATAACTCTTTTTTAATTCAATATATTGTTCAGCTATTTGTTGTTCTAATGTTCCAGATATTTTTTTAGCCTTTTTAACATGCTCAGCTGAAACATATTGAGCATTTTCTTCTCTCGCCATATCTCCTGCTGCACGAACAATACCTCCTAATTCTCTTAAATTCAAAGTAAATGAATGTTTTTTAGTACTTTTTCTTCTTGCTTCATTTATTACTTCATTCACAGCTTCTTTTGTAAAATGAGGTATTTTTTTGTCTTTTTTAACTTCTTGAGCAACAAACTTAACTAATTTTTCTTCATTTTCGGGAGTATCATCCATATGGTCTTCAACATAAATTTCATATCCTGCACCGCGAATTCTTGATCTTAAAGCTGGATGCATTGTTTGAATATCAGGAACATTTCCTGCTGCAACTAAAACAAAATCACATGGGACTGGTTCAGTTTTTACAATAGCTCCAGAAGACATTTCACTTTGGCCTGTTATAGGATATTTTTTTTCCTGCATTGCAGTTAATAATTCCTGTTGAAAATGTTTTGTTAATGAAGTAACTTCATCCATAAATAAAACACCTTTATTTGACCTATGAATTGCGCCTGCTTCTATTCTTAAATGCGCAGGAGTTCCTAGTCCGCCACTTTGGAGCGGATCGTGTCTGCAGTCGCCAAGCAATGCGCCTGCTTTAGCGCCTGTTGCATCTTCAAATGGTGCTGTTCTTTTGCCTGAATTATCAACAATAAGTTTAGGATCTTCACTTCCAAATCCTCCACCTATCATCCCCATTTTCAAACTTAATCTACTTGAAAAACTAAATAAGAAATATAAAAATCCCATTCCAAAAATAAAAGCTAAAATAAACCATTTTGAATCATCTTGAAGAGCATTTGTCATATATAAAGCAATAATTGCTATTAACCCAATTAAAATAACAACTAATAGTGGGCTTGGACCTTTATCAGATGAAGGTGCTCCTCTAATTCTTTGAGTTAAATTTAATATTCTTCTACCCTGTCCAATATCATCTTTCTTTTTTTGTTCTTCTTCTTTTTTCTTTTGTTCTTCTGTTTTAATTTCTAGTTTCATTTTTTGTTGTTTAGCTTTCATTAAGTCATTAAAATATAATGCTTTTAATTTAGGGTCTTTTTCAATTTCTTCCTTTGGGGGATAAGTCTTAACAACAACAATTCTTGGATTATTTTCATCAACATGATTAGGATAACATAAAATATCTTCTAGATTTTCAGCAGGCATTAATTCAGCCATAGCCTGAGCTAACATAGATTTTCCAGTACCTGGACTTCCGATAAGTAATACATTTCTTCTTTGTTTAGCAGCTTTTTTAACTATTTCAACTGCTTTATCTTGTCCTATTATTTGATCTATTAATGTATTTGAAACTTCAATCTCTTCAGTTGTCTTGTATTCTTTCATAAAAATCCCTAACTCTCTTTATTTTTAAAAATTTCTAAATATCTCTTAATATGTATTATATAGATGTCTTTATAAAGATTATTTATTTAATTATAAATTTATTATCTATCTTAAGAAATTGTTAATTCTTTAATTAAAATACGTGGTAAAACATAACTTCCGCGCATTTTTACTGAACTTTCTATATTTTGAATATTTTTTAAAAGTGAATAGATATTACCAGATAAAATATTGCCTTGGATATATTGTTTTTTATTATTTTTAAAAATATATCCCCCTCCGATTGTTAATGAAAAATCTCCAGTAGTTGGATTAGCAGTATGAAATCCAAATAGTTCATCTATTACTATATAATTTTTATTTAATTCTTCTAAATTTTTATCCTTTCCAGGTTTAATATGTATATTAGAAAATCCAATTTTTGGTCTTGATTTATAATTAGATCTTGAACAAAAACCAAATTTTAAACTTTTATCTAATGCCCCTGTTTCTTTATCATAAACAAAACCTGTGAATTTTCCTTTATTAATTAAAACTGAAATATCATCTTCAATTCCTTCACCATCAAAATTAGTTTTTGAATATGCTTCTGAAAAAGGATCTTCATATAATGTCAAGAGATCAGATGCAATTATCTTATTTTCTTTTCCAATTAAATATGAAGATTTATAGTACTTTTTTTCACCTGTCATTTGTGTTAAAATTAAATTATCAATTAATTCAATTAATGCATCATTTTGTAAAATAACTGGTAATTTACATGAAGGTATTGTTTTTGATTTTTGATTTGATTTTATTGAAGCTGAAGAAGCAGTTTTTAAAATAGAATTTATATCATATTTATATGATTCATAATAATCTGAACCTGTTTGGCCTTGGTTAGAACAATAAGCATGAGCAATTAAACTTGTTTCTTTTTGTGAACATTCTAATCCTTCAGAATTAATTATATTTATATCTGATATATTTTTTATTAGCATGCAACTTATAGGTGTAGTTTTAATTTTATTTAACATATTCTGTATAGTTTCTTTCATTTCATTTTCAGTTAAATTTAGTATTTTTTTATCATAGGTTTTAACTCTCATTTTTGGATTTATATTATAAAAGTTAAATCCTTTTAATGCAGGCCTAATTTTTGAAATTTGTATAGCTGTTTGTATTGAACTTTTTATGTGTTTCTTATCTGAAAAAAATACAAATCCAATCCTATTGTTTTTTAAAATTCTTAATCCATACCCTGTTTCATAATCATGTTCTTTTTTATTAAAATTTGTTTTATCTGTATCAATTGAAGTTGAATCATTTTTAGAATAAAATATTTCATAATCCTTTATTTTATTTTGTTTAAGTTCTTTAATAATATCTTCAATCATTTTATCAACCTAATAATATTTTATTAATTTTTATATGCGGTCCGCCATCTCCAGCTCTAATATTTTGGCCACCTTTTCCACAAAATCCAACTCCATTTGGAGTGTAATCTTTACCAATTAATTCTATATTGTGTAAAGTAGTTTGAATATCACTTGCAATTGATACATCTCTTACTTGTTCTTTTATTTCTCCATTTTTTATTTTAAATCCTTCTCTTGCTGCAAACATAAAAGTTCCATCCAATGTTTTTACTTGTCCCCCTTTCATTCCTTTTAAATATATCCCTTCTTTAATATCAAAAATATCTTCTTTAGAAGCTTTTCCAGGAAGCATAACTGTATTTCTCATTCTTACAATTGGAAAATTAAAGTAATTTGTAGCTCTAGCATTACCTGTTGGGGAAGTATTGAATTTTTTAGCAGTTTCTCTTGAATGCATGAATTCATTAACTTTTCCGTTTTTTATTAAAACAACTTTTTTTGCTTTAATTCCTTCATCATCATATATAATATTACCAAAGCCTTCTTTTTCATTTGGAGAGTCAATGATATTAATTTCTGGATTTCCTATTTGTTTTCCTTTATATTTTTCTAAAATTGAATCTCCTTTTGAAACAATATCTGCTTCTGAAGCATGTCCTATAGCTTCGTGACAAAAAACTCCAACCATATGCGGATCTAAAACAACAGTTTGAATTCCTTTTGGGCAAGGTTTTGCTTTTAATATATCTAATACTTTTTTCTTTGAATTAATGGCTAAAGTATCTAAATTTTTTAAATTTTCTAAAGATCCTAATTTTCCTTCTCTATCAGACCATGTTTGCATTATTTTTCCTTTTTTACCTATAGTTTTTGGACCTGCATACGAAAAAACCTCTTTTTTTTCAATCAAAGAGCCTTCTGAATTAATAAAAGTAAAAAAACTATTTTTATTCATTAATCCAAATGCAGTAGAAATGATATTTTTATGCTTCATTTCTTTTTCTAATTTAATTAATTTTTTAGTCCACTTATCTAGATCTACTTCGTTATTCTCTCTTTTTTCATTATATTTTTGTTTTTTATATGCATGAATTTGAATTTTATTACCAGATTTTATTTTTGATAATCTCAATGCATTTTTTAAAGCAATATCAAAAGACGTTTTATCAGTTTGATTAATACTTGCAAAACCCCAAGATCCATTATTTAAAATTCTAATCCCAATACCTTCAAAATAATTTTTATTAATATTTAAATCACTATTTTCTATACTTAAAGAAAGTAGATTAGCATTTTCTATTCTAGCATCCCAATAGTCGCATTTAATTTTTTCTAATTCTTTAGATATATAAGAATACATTTTGAATATTAATTTGATAAAGCATATAAAACTATTTGAGATCTAATGAGAGATAAGTAATAGAATTTTCACTTGATTCAACACAAGTGATCTTAAATCCAACTGATTCTAATCGTTTTATTGAACGAACATTCGTTGTAGCTGCAATTACATTTATTTTTTCAAATCCTTCTTTTTCATTAAGTCAATCCAATAATTTAAAAGATATTTAGATAATCCAGTTCCCCAATAATCCGGATCTAAAGCATAACTTACTCCTTCAATACTTTTTTCATTTTCATAATACGTTCTCCACCCTATTATTTTATCTCTGTCTTTTATAATAAGTCCTTTTATTAGATCTAAGAAATCTAAAATAGTTAATTCTTTTAAAATTTTTTTAATTTTAGGATTTTTAGATAAATCAACACAAGCATTTCTTTCTTCATCTGTTTCAATTCTTTTGATTGTTATATTATCTAATTTAGGTGTTATGTTTGTAAATTCATAATCTCTAGGTGAAAAAAATACACTTGGTTTTGTTCTAAACATGTATTAAAATGCATATTTTTGTGTTTATAAATTTATGCTTTTATTTCAGTTTTACCATTCATATAAGAAACTAATATTTTTGGGATCCTGATTATGCCTTCTTTTTCTTGATTATTTTCTATTATTGCAGTCATAGTTCTGCCTGCTGCTATAACTGTATCATTTAAAATATGTAAATAATCTTTATCTCCATTTTCTTTTTCATATTTAATGTTTGATCTAACTGCTTGATAAGATAAAGCATTTGTACATGACATTACTTCTCTATATTTTTCTTGTAAAGGAAACCAAACTTCCAGGTCATATAGTTTAGAATGAACTACTCCTAATTCACTAGTGCAAGTATTAATAACTCTATAAGGCAATTCTAATTCTTGTAAAATTTCTTCATTAATTTTTAATAATTCTTCATGCATTTTCCATGATTCTTCTGGTTTTGAAAATATAATCATCTCTACTTTATGAAATTGGTGGGTTCTAAAAATTCCTTTTGTATCTTTCCCATGTGAACCTGCTTCTTTTCTAAAACATGGAGTTAATCCAACATATTTTAATGGAAGTTCATTTTCTGGTAAAACTTCATTTCTGTGATATGCAATTATCCCATGCTCAGCTGTTGCTATTAAATATAGATCTTCTCCTTCTATTTTGTAAATATCATCTCCAAATTTATATGCATCTGTTGCTCCTTGAATTACTTCTTTTCTTACCATATATGGGGGATTTATAGGATTAAATCCTTTTTTTATCATTTTATCTAATGCATATCTTAGTAATGCCTGTTCTAATAACACAAAATCATTTTTTAAATAATAAAATCTTGAAGTTGCAGCTTCAGATGCTTTATCTGTATCAACTAAATCAAAAACAGATACTAAATCTGCATGGGGTAACATCCAATCTTCTTTTTTTCTTGGTTTTCCCCATGTTTTTATAACAATATTATCATCTTCAGATTCCCCATATGGTACTGATTCATGTAAAATATTAGGTATTCTTAATCTTAATTCAGTAATTCTTTTTACTAGATTCTCATATTGTTCTTCTTCTTGTTTTATTTTATCTGGTAATTCTTTAACTTCTTTAAGAAGTTCATCAATTGGTTCTCCATTTTTCTTTTTTTCATTTATTTCTTTAGAAACGTCATTCCTTCTTTTTCTTAATTTATCTAATTCAATTTTTAATTCTCTTTCTTGTTTATCTTTTTCTACTAATTCATCAAACATTTGTAAAATCTCAGGTTTTTTTCTTTTGGCTAAGTTATTGCGTACTTCTTGAGTATGTTCTCTAATATATTTTATATCAATCATAGAAATATTTCAGTAAATAAAGTTTATAATGCTTTTTAAAAGAAGGGTAAGGTAGGTTAACCACGCTGGCTCCTTCCTTACCTCCCACCTTTGCTCTCCATAAAGGTATGAGCAATATTTATTTTGATAAATATATTTAAAAAGTTTCTTTATTTTTTTCATCCATTTCAACATTAAAGAACACGAAATGTATATAAAAGTTATAAAAAAAGTATATTAAAGTTTAAATAAAAAAATATTAAAGTTAAAATAAAAGTATTTGTCCAACGTTAAAGTCTTCTTTGTTTATTTTTTTTAATGTGTCCTTGCTTTTTATTACTAAATCGCCCTCATCATTTTTTTCTAAGTAATCAAGTCTAATATTTTTTCTTTCAATGAATTCAAGTACAAATTCCTTGCCTTTTACTTTTCCTTCAATACCAGGTTTAATTATCCCATGCATTGTTGTTCCATGTAGAATTAATCGTCCTGCTAAATCATAAATTTTTTCAATTTTGAACTTTGAAGGTTCAGTATCTTTTGTAAAATAAATTTTTCCCATATAAATATTACAACTATAATGCTTATTAAGTTTTCTTTTTTAATAATTTAAGTGACTAGTATGAAAAAATTTACACCAAGAGTAATTTTCTTTAATTTAGAGGGGGGAGTTTTCAAATTCTCCAATATACCTAATATTATAAAGCAAACAATAAAAAATTGTAGAATGACCTGTTCTGATAATTTAAATGAAGAGTTTGATAAATTCTGTAAAGGGCAAATAAGTGAAAATGAATTTTGGAAAAATATTAAAATAAATGATATAAATATGCCTAGGAAACTTGTTTTAGAAAAACTAGAATATTCATTTGATGATGATTTTTTACCATTAATTACAGGGTTTATGGGAAAAAAGATTGGAATTTATGGCAATATTCCTAAAGAATGGGCAGAAGATATTTTTACCTCATCAGGCTTATCATCTATGATCCAAGTATCAATTTTGTCTTCAGATTTAGAGGAGATGTTTCCAAGTGAAAAAGCATTTGATATTATGAAGGAGAAAATAGGAAATGTTTTAATTATAGATCAAAATGAAGATAATATTTGTGCAGCAAAAAAAAGAGGTTTAAATTCAGTTTTATTAATAAGAAAACCAATTGAAAAATGCAGCTGTTTACCAGACGTATTTGTTCCAAAATTAATTCAATTAGAGGATTTGATAGAATGAAATTCGAATATATTATTTTTGATTTAGGTGGAGTTGTTTTTATCCATGGTGGCTTACATTCTTCAATTTTATTACCTATTCTAAAGGCAAATGGTGAATTAATTGAAGAACCAGTATTAAAAGCTAAGGTTCATGCAATTGATAGGGGAGAACTTACTGAATCTAAATTTTGGAGAGAAATAGAAATATCAAATTATGAAAAAATAAGAAAAAATTTTATGGATAAAACATTATCTTCAATTGATCCTAATTTTGAGCAATTAACCTTAAATTTAAAAGGAAAAATAAAACTTGGAATTATGAGTAATGTAGCAAGCGAATGGGCAGATGATTTTTTTGACTTTCCTAGTTTAAAGGGGATTTTTAATATACAAGTGATTAGTGGTAAAGAAGGTTTTTCAAAACCAGAACCAGAACTTTATGATATACTAATTAAAAAATGCAATTGTGATCCAAATAAAATATTGTTTATTGATGATAAATTAATCAATCTAAAAGTGGCAAATGAGAAAGGAATAAAAACAGTTTGGATGGTTAGAAAACCAAAAATTCCAGAAGATTTTATTCCAGATTATATTATAAGTGATTTATTACAAATTGAAGAATTAATTGAAGAACAGAAAAAAATAATTTAAAAAATTAATATCCATTTTCTGCTAATAAATTATCTACTGCTTTTTTAGCATTTTGTATGTCTATCGGATTTGTTAAATTTCTATTAATAACATCACTTGCTAACATGTTATTATTTGTAATTTTATATACATAAGCCATTTTTATAGTTGTAGTTTGTATTTCAGTTAAATAGAACTCTTTTTCTTTAGGATTTTTTGTTTCTTTTATTTCATTTCTTAATTCATCAATTAATTTTTGAAAAGAAACATTTGCAGAAATAGCTAAAGTAGTTGTATTATATAATTTTTTGTAAGATTTATTGAATTCAATACATTCAATAAGAAAATTACCCTGTTCTTCTAAATATTGCATTTTTATTTTATTATTTTTATCATTAGGGTTTGTTAATGCATATTCTTCCTGGATTTCTCCTAATTTTAAATGAATTTCTGTTTTATCAAAGTCTTTTTGTGTTTCTATCAAAAGCATATAATATTTACATATTCCTTTAAAATATTCAGTTTTTTCTTGATTTTCTCTGCTGTGTTTTCTTTCTTTAAATGCTTTAAATAAATCATCTTTAAAGCATCTAAATGAACGTAAAAAAATTTCTTTACTTTTTGGATCAAAATTATTATCTTTTATGATTGTTTCATATAAAATTACTGCATCATTTAATTTTTTTTCATTTCCTTTAACTGCATTCATTAAATGGCCCTCTAAATCTAAAATTACCCTAGCAACACCATCTGCATCAATTGATCCAAGTTGAGCAATATAAGATCTAAGAGTATTAAATCCTGCATACGGGGTTTTTGTAAGTGGTTTTTCGATTAATGAATTATTCATAACATTTACCTTCGTTTTTAGAACATCTTCTTGCATTATCCCAGTCTTCTAAGAATTCATATGATTCTTTTGCTTCATGCCAATATTTTCTTGCTTTAGATGAGTTTCCTTCTTTAATAGCCAATTTTTCAGATATTTCTGCATAAAATTTATAAAATTCTTCTTTAAAGCCATTTAAGTTGTCTTCAGCATCATTTATATATTTTTTTATAGAGTTTAAAATTTGAAATGCATTGTTCTCATCTCCAAACGAACTTAATATCTTTGCTATTTCAAAAGATTTTTTAGGTATTTTTTCATTTGCATAAAATAGTCCTTCGCATATTAAATATCTAGATGAATATTTTTTTCCTTCATATTCAATATACATAATTTTTTGAATTTCTTTTGTTTCTTGAGCAATTAAAGGAGATATTGTAAGGAATATACTAAATCCAATTGTTGTAATTATTTTTTCTGCTGTTTTTATGGATTTTCTTAAGGTTTTCATAGTTTTTTTATGTTTTCTTATGTTTAAAAGTGTTTGCTTTGTAATAGGATTGTTTAAATATTCATATTTATATTAATAATTTATGATTTATGAAGAATTAGAAAAGTTAATTGTCAAAACTATACTTGCTTATGTTCCAAAGGATAAAAAAATAGGTGTATTATTTTCTGGGGGGGTGGATTCAGTTTTAATTGCTAAAATTCTTAAAGATAATAATATTGAATTTACATGTTATACTGCATCTTCTAAAGAAGATTATAAAGATTCAATAGCTGCTAAAAAAGCGGCGGAAGAATTAGGATTTAAATTAAAAGTAATACATTCTGAAAGTTTAGAAGAAGAAATAATTAAAATTTCAAGTGTTTTACAAAGTGTTAATTTTGTTACAATTAATATTGCAATACCATTATATTTAGCTATGCAAAAAGCTAGTGAAGATGGAATTGAAATTGTTTTTTCTGGATTAGGTACTGAAGAATTATATGCAGGGTATCAAAGACACGGAAATGCAATTGATATAAATGAAGAATGTAGAAAAGGATTAGAAAATATAAATGAAAGAGATATTGAACGAGATGAAGCCTTAGCAAAATATTTTAATCTTAAATTAGCTGTTCCATTTCTAGATAAAAAATTAATAGAATATTCATTAACTATCCCTGGTGAAGAAAAAATTAAAGATGGTTATAAAAAATATATTTTAAGACAAATTGCTGAAAACTTAGGTGTGCCAAAAGAATATGCATGGAGAAAAAAATTAGCAGTTCAGTATGGAAGTGGGATTGATAAAGAACTTGAAAGATTAGCAAAATCTAAAGGATTTAAATTTAAATCTGAATACGTGAATTATCTTTTAAATAAAAATATTGGTGCATTAATTAGTACTGGTAAAGATTCTTTATTTGCTATGTATAAAATGATTCAACGAGGCTATAATATTTCTTGTTTATTGACTATTAAAAGTAAAAATGAGGATAGTTATATGTTTCACACACCAACGATTGAACTTGCTAAAGATATATCTGAATTAGTGGATATTCCAATTATATTTGGAGATACTGAGGGAAATAAAGAACAAGAATTACAAGATTTAGAAGATTTAATTAAAAAAGCAATAGAAAAATATAAAATAGAAGGGATTGTATCTGGTGCTATTTCTTCTGAATATCAAAGAAAAAGACTTCAAGAAATATGCAATAAATTAAATATTATATCTTATACTCCATTATGGGGTAAAAATGAGGAAGAATTATTGGGGGATATGATTAAAAAAGGATTTAAAATAATGATAACTAAAACTGCAGCAGAGGGATTGGATAAAGAATGGGTTGGAAAACTAATTGATAAACAAACGATAGAAGAATTAAAAGAAATATCAAAAAAATATAATATTAGTATAATAGGGGAAGGGGGAGAATATGAAACATTAGTTTTAAAAGCTCCATTTTATAAAGATGAATTAAAAATAAGGTGATTAAAATGAAATTGAGTATATTAATTGGTATAATAATATGTAGTTTTTTATTTTTTGGATGTATTGAGAATTCATTACCAAAAGAAAATGATTCTTTAGAAAATACTTCATTTAACAATAATACATTAGAAAAATATGATGAAAAAAATAGTATTTTAAATATCTCTCTATTTTTAGAAACAGATAAAGAATTGTATCGTTCAGCAGAAACAATGTATACTACTATTAAAGTGGTTTCTAATAAAGATTTTGAAAAAATAAATTTGAGTATAAATGGCATTTCAAATAGATATAAGGAAATTAAAGAGATTTCATTAATTCAAGGTGAAAATATAATAAATTCTTCATTTAAACTTCCAAAATGCAATGTTTGTGGCGGAATAAAAGAAGGAACATACCAAATAACCGGAACAATAGTTTTAAATAATGTGACATTTAGTAATTTAACTAGTATTGAGATCAGACAATAAGTTTAGTGCCTATTTCTGTTCTTAAATAAAGTAAAAAGAGGTGTAATTCAATGGAAGGTACAGTTAAGTTCTTTAATCCAGTAAAAAGTTTCGGATTTATTACTGGAGACGATGGAAAAGACTACTTTGTTCATATTACCGGTTTAGAACCAGGTACAAGAATAAATGAAGGCGATAAAGTAACTTTTGAAATCGAAAACGGAGATAAAGGACCAAAAGCAGTTAATGTAAAAAAAGTTTAATTAATTAAATTTTATTTATTAACAATTTATAGTCCATTTTTTTATTTTTATTTATTATTAAAATTATAGGGTGATTTAAATGGTAGTTGAATATGATGAATTTAAAGGCAATAAATTAATTGTATTAAAAAAAGATGATGCTGATCAGTATCCTTTTAAATTTGGAAAAAGAAAAGCTCAATTAATAGTAGAACATATTGATGAAATTAAAAAATTTGCTAAAGAAGATTAATTTTCTACTTTTTTTATTTTTAACCATTCTTATTTCTTAATGCAAACCTTTAAATAGGAAAAACACATACGTTTTATATCTAACACAATTAGAGGAAGTATTATGACAGATAGAGGTTATATTAAAAATGGGGTAGATAAAACTTTTACTAATTCAATGTTTAAAGATAAAGGAGAGAAGATAGCTAATAAAATAATTGAGATAGAACAAAATATTGAAAAACTAAATATGCCCCAAGATAAAGAAAAAGAATTATTTTTTGGGGTTTTAAAAACTTGTATTTCGCGCCAAAGTTTTTCTATTAATGACATTTTAAGAATAACAAAATATTTTTATGAAGATTTTCGTTTTTTACCAAATGAACAAACATCAGTTATTTTTTCTTCTGGTTTTGGTATTATTAATGAAGCATTAGTGGATACTATAAAAAATTTGGACTTAATAAAAACCCCATTTGATGCGGACAGGTTGATGACTGAAGGAAAAGATATTGCTTCAAAATATGAAGATAAAAAAAATTCTGTTTTTATTTCTACTGAAAGTTTAATAGAAGAATCTCCCCATTCCGATGAAGTGATTGAAGAATTTTTAGATTTTGGAGAAGAACCTAATAATCTAGAAAATCCACCTAAGGTTAATGAAATTACATTAGAAACTGGTGAAATAAATAAATCAATAGAAACTGATTTTCCAGAAGATGAAATGTTTAATTTAAATTTAGTTGATATTCAAGAAGAAACTCCACAAATAGAAAAAGAAGAGATAAAAAAGACAAATAAGTCTACTACAGAAGTAAGCAAAAAAACAGAAGCTCCTGTAGAAACTGGTTTTTCAGCAGAATTGGGTGAAGATATTGCAGAGGTACTTAGTTCTTCTACACAAAATAGACCAATTGAATTAGATACCAATGTTACTGATAAAAAAAATAAAAAAGATACAACAAATCCCCCACTAGAACCAAAAATAGAATCTAATTTAAATCCTTTTGGTAGGGAGCAACATGAAACTAAATTACCAGAATCAGAATTTATTAGGGGATTTGGATTAAATTATGGAGAAGATGGAGAAAGAGTAGAAAGTATTAATGAAAATAATATAGATAGTGCTATAGCTGAATTAGATCGTATTTTAAAAATTAAAGAAGAACCTATTGAAGAAGAAAAGATTGATCCTGAAAAACAAAAAAGAATGAACCTTTTTATGAAAGGGATAGAATCAACAAAGTTAACTGATGAAGATAAATTAACACATTATTTAAATACAGATAATGAATGTAAACAAAAAATAAGGGGGTTAGTTACTTCTATAAGAACACTTAAAGATACTTGGGAAATTTATTTAAAAGAAAAAGAAATAAGACCGATAGCTGTAGAAGTTAGTTATCAAGAATTATTTGAAAGGTTAAATAAAAAAAATTCAACTGATTTGAAAATTTTTGGAGATCTAATTTTAAATAAGGTTGATTTTGCAATTATTTTATCAATAATATCTGGTAAAACGATTGATTCAGATATTTATATAGAAGGGGGATTTATTTTTTCAAATGAAAAAGGTTTAACTAAAGAAAAATTTTTAGAAAGAATAAAAAATGCAACAGATATAATCACCCCAAATATAGGAGTATTAAATAATATAATTCGAAATATAAAATTTTTAAGAGGATTAGGTTTTAGAAAATTATTTATATCCCCTAATTTTACTGGTGGCGAAGAAATAAGTGATAGAATTAATTATCTTTGGGAATATATAATCACTTTTTATTCTCAGTACTATATTAATTCAAATTTAATTGATAAATATAAAAAAGTAATAGATGATGAATATAATCCTTTTAAAATAGTAGAATTGAAACAGAAATTGAGTAAAAAAATTAAAAATAAATTAAATATACAAGATTTAAAAGTTATTGTAGAAAAATTTGAAAGAATTTGGGAACAAAATACTGAAGAAAAAATTGAAGGTTATTATGAAATAATTGATAAATATTTAAAGGACATTATTACTAAAAAAGATGCAGATTTATTATTAAAAAAATGTGAGAGTATTTGGGAAAAAAATAGATTAACTACAAATGAAAAAACAAATTCAGAATATCTTGGGATTTGGAAAAAATACAAAAAAAATATGAATGAATCTCAAACTATTGTACTGTGTAATTTATTAAAACAAATTTGGAAAAAACAAATAGATAAAAAAGAAAAAGGTATGAAAGAAGTAATACAAGAATTTGGAATAATAGATAAAACTGAAACAAGAATAATAATCGAAGAGTATGAAAAAATAAGATTAAAATACTTCCCAAAAATTGAGATGGAATTAAATAATAATGAAGAAAAAATGAAACAATTTATTGAAGAAAAGATAAAAGAGCATTATATAAAAATATATAATGACTATCAAAATATGAGATATGATGAAGCAATAGAAAATAATAATTCAACTCCAGAAGGATTAGGGGGGCCAAAAATACAGGATTTAGTTTTTGCTTTGAAAAAACAGATTAATAAAAAAATAAGTAATCTTAGTGATAATTCCAATTTAAGGCTTAAAAAATTAGAACCTTTTGAAGAAATCTTATCTGATGTAGATATCAATTTCATCTCTTTTTGTATTGCATTAGAAGGAAAATTTGACCCATATTTAGAATTATTAAAAGATCGCAATACTTCTTTGTGGAGCAGATCTAAAATTTTCCAAATTCCTGATGATTCTGAAAAATATAAGAGTATGGCAAAACATGCTGAAGAAGAAGATAGAATTTCATTTAAGGAATCTGCATTAGAGGTTAATGAAGAAAAAAAACAAATGGCATTAGCAAGAACAGCAGAATCTTTGAATTTTTTACTTATGTTTTTATTTGAATTAGATAAAGCAGAGCTTGCAAATGATATACGAAGAAAAAAGAACATATTGGATTTAACTTTAATGAATGGGATACTTAAATAAATACTTCAAAACAATAGATTTAATAAATTAAACTTCTTAATATTTTTATGTCTAAAAAAGATGAAATAATTAATTTAAAAAAGAATTATTTAGAGATAAAAAAAGAAATTGATGAATTTGGAGAAGAACAATTTAAAGACACACTTGAGTTAATTAAATGGACAAAAGAGTTAATAGAAAATGCTGAAAGAATTAAAAAACAAGAAGAAAAACCAAATCCAGATCTAAAACAAAAATTCAAATTAGGAAAAAAGATGCAAAGAGCGTATAAAGAAGATTATTCTTTTGAAGCTACGATTATGGCCGCTATTGAAGAAGGAAAAATTTCATTTTTGATAGGGGAAAAATTTAAAGAAATAGCTCTACTTCTTAAAAAAAGAAAAATTGATGAACTTAAAGTTAAATTTAAATATTTTGAAAAAATATTAGATTTAGAACAGCAAGATATAAAATTAAAACAAAAAATTGAATATGAAAAGAGTGCATTAGAAACAAAAAATAATAAAGCAAAATACTTTCTAAATGAATTAAAAAATTTAGATAAAATAAATCTTAAAAATATTGAGTTAGTAGAAAAATACTTAGAAATTTTAACTGGATTAAATAACTCTCGAAGAAAATATATTCAAGAAATATTAAAGTTAAAAATTAAAGATATAATTATGAAAATAAAAGAAAAATCTTTAATTAATTTAAATTTTCCTAAAATTGAAGAAGAAGAATTAAATAAATTACAAGAGTTATTTGAAAAAGATAATTTTTTTAAAAATATGAAAATTCAAGATTTGTATAGATATTTAGATTATTCAGATCAAAAATTATCATATATTTACTTGGAAATTTCAAAATTTAATAATTTAATAAGAAAAAATAGGGTTTGGTTTGACCAAATATTAAATCTTGAAA
Source organism: Candidatus Micrarchaeia archaeon (assembly GCA_041653315.1). Lineage (NCBI taxonomy): Archaea > Nanobdellati > Microcaldota > Candidatus Micrarchaeia > Candidatus Micrarchaeia archaeon. The sequence goes on from JBAZFO010000017.1 coordinate 23,851, forward strand.
AAACTAAATTTTTAACATGGAAAGATAATGAAATTTTAAATTTAGAACTAAAAAAGTTTTTTGAATCAATTGGAGAAAAAGAGACAATCTCACATATAGAAAAATATGAAAAGGAATTACCAAACTTTAAAGAAAAATTTGAAGAATATGAAAAGTATATGAGTAAAAAACAAGAGTTACAGGAAATAAAACAGCAGGATTTAGAAAAAGAGATTAAAGAATATGAAGAATTACTATTGTGTTTTGATTTAAATGAAGAAGAGTCTCAAAAATCCGATGGATTTTTAAATAAACTAAAAACATTTTTTAATTTATAAGTATTTTGTATTCTAAAGATATTCCTAATTAAATTTTTATTAAACAAAGATTTTTATATCTGACTAGATTAAAAATATTATGAAAATTAAAAAAATTCTTATTTTAATAGGTTTTATTTTTCTTTGTTTACTAGCAGGAATAATAGGTTCTTTTTTTACTGCCTCCAATATCCCAACATGGTATGAAGGACTTAACAAACCTTCTTTTAATCCTCCAAATTGGTTATTTGGGCCTGTTTGGACAGCACTATATATTTTAATGGGAATATCTGCTTATTTAATATATTCAAAAGGATTAAAGAAAAAAGAAATTAAATTTGCATTAAGTATTTTTGGAATTCAGTTGATATTAAATACTTTATGGTCAATTTTATTTTTTGGTTTTAAATCCCCTATTTTTGGTCTTATTTGTATACTTTTCTTATGGGTTTTTATACTTTTTACTATAAAATTATTTTATAAAATTGATAAAAAAGCAGCATATTTATTAATTCCTTATATTCTTTGGGTATCTTTTGCAACAATTCTTAATTATTTTATTTTAATTCTTAATTAAAATCTGGAACAAACATATATTCAAGTTCAATAGTTGGTTGCTCTCTATTTGGATATCTAGTTGCAAATACAACACTCATTTTAACTTCATTTGAAGGTTCTAATAAAAGATCATACTCATTTATTGTAATCCCAGTAGTAATAATATCATCTACAAGAAGTATTTTTTTATTCGAAATTCCTTTTTTAAGTTCAAATGCACCTTCAATATTACTTTGCCTTTGTCTTAAAGAAAGTTTTGAATTTCTTTGTATATCTCTAGTTATTTGAATAAAATTATTATCAAATTCAATAGGTATATATGCAGATAAAATTGAAAATAATTTATATGCAATTTTTTCTGTGAAACTTTCTTTTCTATGTGATACGGGTAAAATCAAATCTATATTTAAGTTTGGCAAATTTTCAGCTAGTATTGCTGCACAATACAGGGCATTTAACTCAATTATGTGCTTATATTCTTCATCTTCATCAAACCATATTTTTGAATTGTAAATGATTCTTGAAGGAATGTGATTTGTATTTATTAACATAAAATCTTTTCCTTCTTTCTGAACAATTAAAGGTTCTGTAATTACTCCAGAAACAATTAAGTTAGTGATTAAATTAAAGGGAATGTAATAATTACAATATGAAATTTCTTTTTCTCCAAATTTGATTATCCCTTTTTCTTTTTTAAAGTCTTCATGTGCTTTTTCGAAAAAATCTATTCCAGTATATATCTTATTTTTAAAATTTTCCTTTGGCCCCCTTCTTTTTAATAGATCTATTTCTTCTTTAGTTAATTTATCTA
>JBAZFO010000018.1 GCA_041653315.1 Candidatus Micrarchaeia archaeon
GTTGAGCAGCAAGGAGACCTACGTTCATCCATCTCGTCGCCTCTGCAATCCCGCGGTCCTTGTGGCCTTGAAGGTCCCGGCGTATTGCTTCGACTTCTGCCTCCGTGTAGACCTTCCCAGAAGCTGTTGCCGCAGGGTCAGAAGGTTGCCCGTCCTGGCCCTGGTCCTTGGCGTCCTGGCTCATATAGATACCCTCCTCATATTCTCTGGCTTAGGGGCCACCACGTTGATGAACCCCCGCCATATCTCCAAATACGTTTGCGCTATCGGTTTCAGCGCGTGCCTTATCATCTTCGCATTCTCCCTGCCAAACCAGGCCCTTAATGGGGGGTAGTTGACCAGACAATAGAGCCTGTCAGCTTCATCCTGGGTTTCCAGGGCTATGCTAATTATAGCAGGTAATTCTGGCTTGTCAATAGTTACCTTCATATTACCACGCATTAGTCGTCATTGACAAGAACACTTCCTCAAAAGGACTGGGCTCCAGTAATTCATCGCTAGGTTTCAGAGGTGACAGGCCCTTGAATTTTATAAGCGCTAAGTTACCTTCTGGGTTCTGGCGTCTCCACAGCTCGCGTAATCTGGTCTGTGTGCTAGGGATATTATAGTAAGCACGCATCATGGTCACCTGCTCGCGATTAGGAGTGGTATCCCAACTGAATCTGTCGTTGCCGTACTGGTCATATCGGCTGATGCCGTTCTCGGCTATCATATAGTTCATGAACTCTTCATGCTCTATCATATACCAACGCCTCTCGTACCCTTCCGTGGGTAAAGCACTGAACTCTCTCAGGTGATTAGGATTGGTCATGCTATATTTATCCATCATCTCCTGTGGAATCATCAGGTTAATCAGAGCCGGGATGGTCTTGTCAGGGTCGATACCCATTTCCTCCGCCCATCCCCTTATGACTTCCTCTACGTCCGGGTTCTGCATGGTGGAGACACGGCCTGTGAATACAAGAATCGCCTCGATGTCGGCGTTCTCCGGCCTGCTTCTCCACTTCGCCCGCTCATTGGACGGTACGGCGTAGTATTCGTCAAGCTGTTGGGTCAGGTCCCATAATCTTACCGCAAGCTCCGGGGAGTCGGCGTATGCTATGGACCGCAACTGCATAATGTAGTCCTCAATTCTGTTGGCTCCGGTTGGGTCCCACGTATCGCGCCAATCTTCGAGCTTCTCTTTCTGTTTCTCGAAGTCAATGTCACCCTCTGGCGTCATTACATCGTCGCCCCACATCGCGTCACAATAGGCGTCATACGCCTCATCCAATACGGCCGGGTCATCATCAGCCTCAAGGCTATCGAAGTATTCTTTCAGCTCAGGATATCCGGCAAGAAGCCCAACTTTCTGTTGGAACTGGTCGGAACGCATATTGGTTATGGCGTCCCAGTATTGTTTAATCGTAATCTCACCGCGCTGCAGGCGGAGGTATTCATCTGTCGTGTACTTTATGAACGTCTCCTGCATCTCCTCGCGGGCGTCCATGTATTTCAGATACCCGCCAGTTTGCCATGCCTTACTTGCTTCACGAGACTCCTCGTATAGCTCATTAAGAGTCTCATCCTTCTCAAGGAACAGTTTCTGCAGCACGTATCCCAGGTCGTCCCACGTCAGCATCCCATCCATCTGCTTCTCAGCCAGGTAGTCTGGGAGTAGTGTCGGGTCCACCGTCTTGAGGTACTCCTGTGCATAATCCCGGAGCCTTGTAGCTGCGCTTGCCGGATAATTCTGGAGAGCGAGAGCGTTCACCATGAATGACAGTGGAGTCACTGGCGCATCACTATACATAAGGTTCGACGCGAGCATAGGCATCCACGATGAAAGCACGGCCTCCATGTAGTCCTCTTTGTCCTCTAACCTACGCCCGAAGATGTCCCTTCCAGTTACCATCTCTCTCATGAAGTTGAAGCCTGGGGCCATCTTATAGCCGGCGTATCTCCACGCCGGGGCGAACAGGTCGTCCCATTCTTGTATGGTCTTCTGCCACGTATCGGCATCGAAGGATATTAATTTCCCAGGGTTGTCGGTTGCTATCGCGAGTATCTTCGCCATGGTCCTGGACAGTCCAGGGAGGAACCCGCCAAGCCCGTAGGTCTGGCCGTTCTTCTCGAACTGTAAGTAGTGCGGGTCCCACGGGAGAACATGCGGCGTCCCCTCACATTCCAGACCGAACCAGAACCCAAGGTATATCGCCTCCCAGGCGGCCCACTGCTTGATGATGAGCTTTCTTAATTCGCTACCCATAATGCCATTACCACCAAGCCTGTAAAGCAGGAGAGCGTGTGACCTGAGATAGTTTGGAGCAAAGGCCAAGGCACCCTCAGCCATAAGTACGTTCCTACTTGCGGGCCGGGCCATGTCCGGGAGTTGGCACGTAGCGAGGTTGACGAACTCCGCCAGTCCCGCCCGCGTCCCTCCTGCGGCCAGCCAGCTACTCTCCATACTCTCGGCCAAATAAACCCTTCCGTATTCCGTGAAGGAAGAGAAGGCCAGACTTGACCGCGACATGGGGGCAAGAAGGGCGGCCTCGTAGTCTTTCAGTATCGGCATCCGGGCGACAGCGCTCCGGGCGACACCGAGACCGGCGTACATATCTTCGAAGTCTGATGCTGTTTTCATTCCGGCCTGTATCATCTTGTCGAAGGTTTCGCGGTGCGACACCCTAAACATCGCCAGCATCCGCGGGTGAATCATAGTCATGAAGGATAACCCGGCGGCCTTAGTGAAAAGGAGCGGGTTCGCATTGAGTAACTGACCGAACGTAAGTGGGGCACTAAAGTCCATGACAGTCATGCCTGTGACCTGGAACCTGGTGAACTTATACATGAACTTCAAATAAGCGTTTACATTCGGCTCAAGTGTGTGCTCTATAATACGGGCCAACTCATCTCCGGCGTATACTTTCTCTTTTAAGACGGGGACAATGACCTTTTTAAATCTTATATCTGTCTTTAGCGCCGCACGCAACCCAACATCGCGTATAGCGGCGGGAGTTAAGGTGCGCTCTTTTACTACGACAGCGTTAAATACCCAATTACGGTACCTTGGAATGTTCACTGACGCTTGACCCAAGATGTAGTCAGCACTGTTCACGCGCTTGAAATACTCAGCGCGGGCCGCCTTGTCCATTTTATAGACAGCCTTGGCCTCGGCCTGGGCGTTAGTTACGGTTTCGATAAGGTCATTGAGTTTGGTCTGTGCCTCTTCCGTCAGCTCGTACTTGAACTTCTCAAGGCCATGGAAGGTCCTGGTTAGGTACTCTCGGGCGAAGTTATCGATGTTCTCTAGCTGGGCCAGCTCACCAGGCACCTCACCCTTGGCCCTGCCGGCCTTCACGAACTTCTCATATTTCTTTAGAGCATCGAGCAGGTCCTTGTATGGATACTTCAACTTCTTCGGGATGTCAGCGAACACTTCCTGGTACGGCTTCCCGTGGACAACTATCTGCTCTATCTTCTGACGGAACATCTTCTCGAACGTAAGAAGGTCCGGGATAGCTTCCTTCGCCGGGTTATACATGAAGTCTCCGGGGTTCTGGAGCAGCTTCTCATAGAAGAGATTCACCTCATCATACAACTTCTGGAGATTCTCGGCCAGCTCCCTAACCTGCGTCCGGTTAAAGACCTTCTGCTTCTCGAAGATGTCGATGAATATCTGTTCAGGGGTTACATCGCCCATGTTCTTGTAGGCTTCCTTAATGTACTTCCCTTTCATCTGCGGGTCTTTGACATACTTCCGGTACCAGATACGGAGGAACTGCTTGTCTCCAGGCTCGAACGCTCCGCGCTGAATGATGCTGTCCATCCGTGCAATGATAGAGGAAAGCCGCTCAGTGTCGGCTACTTGTGTCTTCAAGCGCGTGATGTTCTTAATTTCCTCATATACTTCCGGGAACTGGCGCGTCATGAATGACTTCGTTTTCCTTGTGAATGAAGGAACGTCCTTGAAGTCCTTGATTATTTGTAGCAGCCTATCCGACTGCTCGTAGTATTTCTTAGAGTCAGCCAGGTTGGCAACGAGCATTTTACCCTGCGCCGTTAATGAGGCTGGGGCGGTTCTGATGGCATTAACTATCTTCTTCTCATACTCTCGCCCAATGCTTCTGTAGATGGACTTGATGTACGACTGCATACTATCGAAGAGCGTGCCGTACTTGATTCCATCGTCTATACCCTCAATCATGAAATCATACACGCGCTTCTTGGTGGGGTCATAGTGTGCCATCTTAATGGCCTCAAACTCTTTAATACCCACCGCCTGGCGCGGGAAGAAGTGGGCAACAGCAGCCACGTCTTTGAAGCTCACATAACCTATATCCACGCCATGACTTACAGCCAGCTTCCGTAGAGAATCCTCTAACTTCTCGAAGTTCATGAGAAATTCCGCGGCTCCCTCATGCTTGAAGCCATAGTATCTCCAATACTGTGCAACATCGCCGGTGGCATAGCTTATCTCTCCAGTGGCGGACCTTCTTGGGAGGGTAATACCCCTAGCCTCAGCCTCCGCAAACTTAGCCTCGGTTATCTTTTTGTCTATTCCCTGGATAAACATACCGTCTTTGTCATACAGGCGCTTGATTTCCTTACTCTCGCCGGTCAGAACATTCCTACCCTTAACTAGTAATTTCTCACCCAGTTCGGATGCGGGGTTCCTGGCGAACGGATACCCACACTCCCTCTCAAGGATACTCATGTACTGAGAGGAGGCGCGTATGCCAGCCTCAATGATGGTTCTATTTGCCTTGACCGCGAAGGATAGAACCTTTGTCGGGTTCAACTCACCCTTAGTGAGGGAGTCTTTGATAGCCATGAAGATGGCATCGATGTCGCCTTCTTTATAATACTGGCTCCTCTTGACTATCTTGTTGAACCAACGCTGCGTACTAAGGAGTCCTTCGTACTTCTGCACATCGTAAACGATGGTCGTTATCGGGTTCCCAGCCTTGTCTAGGAAAGGAGTGCCGTCCAGGTGCGTCATCGGCACTTTCTCTATTAGGTGTAGCCCGGACTGCAGAAGGCCGAGAGCGTCCACGCTGCCGTATTTCAGGTAGAACGTGGCCTCTATCAAGCTGTTGGCCCGGATTACTTTGTCGCCGAACTCTATGATGTACCCATCAGTAGCAGGGGTTATTGTTGCCCCAACCTCCCTGGCGAGTTTCTTTGCCACTCTTATGCTAAGGCGTGTGGTGTATTGGTCTCCAGCCAGGAGCAACGGGAACTCCTGCTCTATAGGATAGCCACCCTTTTTAACAACAGCGCCGAGCCGCGAAGCCTGCTCCTTCATCGCTCCTGCCGACAATGGCTTCTGAATAGACTTGAGATAATTCACAGCTTCACGCACATTGTGAACATAGAACCTGCCAGCAGCACTGTCAACTATAAACCCACCTGCGCTCATTGCTCTTGTAAGCAACGGCTCTCCACGTGAGGCGGCCTGTAATTCGGTGTAGGATTGAAGCCATGGAGTCTTTGGGGCGCGTGTAATCTTAATCCCAACCTTCTTGCCCCACGCTATCAAGGCTTCTCCGGGGTCCCTGAGTAAGTTTATCCTACCTTTGGTTAGCTTCTGAATGAAAGGAGCCGTGGTTCTGCGTAGAAGTGTTCTCTCAAACACCTTGGGTATATTCACTGTGATTAATTTTGCAATCAGTCGCTCCTCCGCCGTGCGTGCAAGTAGTCTTGCAAAGAGTGCTTTTAATCCACCAACGGCACGGCCAATAGGAATTAGATATATTGGGTTTGTCCACGGTCCTACTTCTTTTACCCAATCAGCAGCATATGTGTTTGTGATAGCAACAAGGTCTGGGTCTAGGAACCCGGTAAACATAGCGAGATTGAGACCAAACCTGTCTTCATGGGCCGTCCCTCCACCATACTTATCGATTGCTAATTGCACAACAGCCTCATTATACGCCTTAGCACGTAAGGAGTCTGGGTGGAATACATTCATATCTAGTTGATTCCACGCGTGGACACTGAACTCCTCGGTAGCGCGGAAGACGTTCATTATAGCTCCCCACACATCGATGTTATACCCAGAATCTACCACATCCCTACCGTGATATATACCGGGAGCTTCATACTTATCCGTGAAAAGGTCAAAAATCTCGTTTGGTTTTAACCCTACGTTTTCCAGGAACACATAGCTTTCTAAAGACAGCCCGTTTCCGGCAACCCACGTTGCCCCCTGCTCGCCAGCAATGTTGTCATAGAAGTCACCCAGGTTCTCAAACGTAGGCATCCATCCGGTCAGTGGCGTAGGTTCCGTCTGGTATTTTGGTTCATAATTATACAGTGTTCTACCACCACTCTCTCCAGGCGCTATGTTAAAATAATAACGGTTACCATCGCGGTTTTCCATACCATATGAAGAGAAACCTCCCTGCTCTACATCAGGAACGCCAGCTATATTAGCAACTAGGTCGTTCCTTGCCTGGGCATCCATCCCACCTATATATTCTCGCATCTCATCAACGGTTCTTGCTCCATACCTAAAAAGCATTGAGTATGTAAAGTTTGTTATTAATTCGCGATTCTGTATGCAGTATTCGATAGGATATTCATTCTGTATATAGAGTTGCATCCCAAGTGCTTCCACCGGGTCAAGAATTATTCCGGTGTTCCCCTGCATTGCGAAGTCAAAGTAATCCAATGAAGGAGATTCATATAAACCTAACTCTATATCAGTAGTGTCCAGCATCCCCAGGCCCAATGCTGTTTTAGTTAACGCATTGGTTTCCCAGTCGGATATTGATTGGAAGATTGCCCGGTACTTTTCCGGGTTATCCTCACCCACGATATATTCCAGAACACTCAGAACACCAGGTTTGTCTTGGTTTTCATACAGAATCCTTAGAGTTGTATCAAACTCCTTGGTTACAAACTCAGCAAGTCCTTCTGGGGTTTTAACAACGTATTCTTTACCAGGGACTCCCATGATTGGCCCTATAAATACGCCATCTTCATCAACATATCGCCGGTCGCTTATTAGCCACTCATAGAACTCTCCAAGCTCTCCTCCCAGGGCGAACTTTCCAGCGCTGATGTAATTGCCGGCATCGGCAACCATAGCCTCATATTCCTCCGGGGTCAACTCGTTACCATCCGGGTCGATGACGCTCGACAGTTCCTCGCCGGAGTAGTTGAACGTGTGCCCGCTTATAGTCTGGGAGATAATCTGGTATGAGTCTCCGTCCTTGCGTACCACAAAGGTTGCGTCCGCAGGGAGGTCCTCGTATCCATCGAAGTAGGACTGCATCTCGAACGTACTCAGTACCTGGTCTACCGACCAGTTCCTGGCCCTACCTTCATCTCCCACTAAATCATGGACCAGATATCCTTCTGGTAGGCTGGGGTCGGTATGCCATACTTCGTCATCCACAAACTGCGTTGTTGTCTCGGCAGTCTCTTGTGTTGCCGGTGTGGCGGACGTAATTGGAGTTGTGGTAGTCGGCACAGACGGTGCACCCTCAAGGTCCATCCCCCCAAGAACATCCATCGCAATCCCAGCAGCCCTGTCTTGTGCGGCTTGTTCAGCTCTAGCCTCGGCCAACTCTTGTGGCTTGTCGCTAAAAATAGGATTGTTTAATATATCGCCAAGAGAAGTGGCCATAACCTTGGAGATACCTTGTTTGTCAATCTCCTCCTGGAATAATCTCAAGAACTCTGATAGGAATGACGGCCCCTTCTCCATGACGCCGTATTTTATAGTATCCCAAACCTCGCTATTTGCTCCGGTACCATATCCTCCATGCAGTGTAGAGAGGAAGTTGTTTAGCAGCCAGTCAGGCAGATACCCCATGGCCTCTGGGTAGGTCTCATGCATTTCATCAAGGAGGGCTTGTATTTCTGATTCTGGCACGGATGATGGAGTAGCACTACTGGAAGGGTATACCTGTTCATCGCCATGTGGCACTAACTGGGTTTGCGTTCCTCCAGATAGGCTAATTTTGTTATACTCAGTTTCGGGCTGGGCCGTCTCGTCACCTACATCTCCAAAGTCAAAGTCAATCTCCTCCTCCCCGGTCCACAACCCAGACACATCCCAGAACGTCCCTTCGAGCTGCGAAGCGACAGTGGCGGATGTCACGTTGGCATCTTCGGTGGTTGGGACTTTAATTCTTTGAGTCCTATACCTATCGGTTGACTCATCATAAACAACCCTTATCAGCTCATCATCACCACATATATAATTAAACACAGCAGCGGTCAGCGGCGTTAGTAACGTGTTGAGCTTTATCCCGATGCCGGGAATTCTCGCAAGCACATCAATATCAAGCGGGCACGCCGGGTTAATCGCAAGGTCTATGATATCATTCGGGATACTGTAAGACTGCAGCAAGAGCTTGGTGTAGTTCCTCAAAGTCCCTACCAGCTTCTTCGCTTCTGGTGACTTACGTACTGTCAGTAATTCGCCGACAGAATCCCACCCCTCTACGTCTTGTGACTTTGCCCATTGAAGCGTGAACATCTGCGCCTTGAGTTCACCGAACTTCTCGACGGCATTGTTCATCTTGTTGCTTCTCGCCGCCGCCAGTGATACGGCATATGCCCCCTTCTGCTCTGGAGTCTTTAGTACGGGGAGGCCGGCCTGCCGCGGGTCGTAGTTGGGAGCCGCTGGGTCGTCGCCCTGGAAGTATGTGACACCCTCTAAAGAGGAAATGTCTCCGAACTTATTCATGCCGTTATAGATAGCCATGGTCCATAGGGCCTTATCGAAATCATCGAACCAGTCATACAGCGACTCCATGGTCTTTGCGGCGTTCTCCGGGTTGGACATGAACAGCCGAGTCATGGACTGCTCGTAGTGCTTGCCACGCTGGTGCTGGTAGTCGTACATAACGTCGGCATCCCAGCCGGTGTCCTTACCAAATGAGGTGTATGTCTTAAGCCTACGCTCTTCTAAATCTTGGGACCTACTACCAGTGCGCTTGGTCTCGGTGTATTCCTTATAGCCCTTCTCGGGATTATAAACCATCCCGCCGGTCTTGTATGTGTAGGCGTCAGGCTGTTGAGAACGGTTAATCTGCTGCCGTGTGGCACGCTCGCTTATCTTCTGGCGCTGCGCCATCATCCTGTCCTGCTCCGCTCCGATACCAGCGGAGATTCCAGCAGCCTCTTGGCCCGGCTCAGACTGCATGGCCCATCTTTCAAACTTGTTCCGGGCCACGCCAATTCCCGTTAATCCGCGCCGAAATTGAGCAAGGCGGCCCCTTGCAGTGCCGGCTGGGTCCGGTACTCCCCACTGACCCTTTACCTGGGCCTGTTTGGCATACTGCCCGTAATTGAATGGCTGCTTTTTAGTTGCCATTAAATCACCGTCCCAACATAAGATGCTAATGCTATCTCGGCCCCACCAAGTATCATGGCGTGCCCTGCAGACGATTCATTCTTACCGTCAATTAGGAACTTAATCTCGTGAGTACCGGAGCCACATTCAAAGCTCACTTGTTTCGTCTCCATGAAAGCCTCCGCCTCTCCATACATATCGAATGAGCCTATCTCAACATCGTCAATTAGCACATCCAAAATACCAGCGGATGTACTCTCAGCAGACAGAAATGTTAGGGTATATGAGCCACTCCCTGCAAACTTGTACGTTGCCCATACTGCATCCGATGCCGTCACTATTAGTGGACCACATCCATATGAAAAAGCAGTCCAGTCACTCGCGCCGGAAACTTCATACGGAGCATTAAGGTGTATTGGTATGTGTCCGCTTCCGGTTGTGGACTCATCGATATCTGAGCCCAAGAATCCGTACCCATACCCCAGAGAGTCGTCATCTCTCCGTGGGTCGAACCACTTACCAAACGACACACCTATGTCGTACCTCGGCTCGGACTTCACCGGGTCGAACGTCCTGGTCCACCCACCTATTGCACCCTCAATCTCGCGCCCAGAGCGCTTCGACACAACCTTAATTCTATCAAACAGGTCAAGGCCGCAGTGCATTGGAAGGACGGCGCTGGAGCCGCTATTGGCGGCAATTATCTTCTGCAGCATTGTACTCGCGACAGAGCCGGCCTGTAGATTACTGCCAACACCGGATACATACTCTACCCTGGAGCAGGGATTAAGGTTATACGAGTAAGCCTCCCGTGCTCGGCCTAAGTATGACGGCGACTGCCATGGAGGAGTTTTGATGATAATCTCATTCGGTGTTACCATGCTTAAAGATTCCGCGGCTACATAGAACCTATGTCCTGACCTATCTAAAGTGAACTCCGCCTGTGGAGACTGCGACTGCGTGAAGAAATGGATTGTGTCTTTATTGTTCTCGTCAGGAGGCTCGTTGCCGACACGCATCGAAGCGTGAGTCATGTCGAGAAGCCTTGCGAGAGTATAGGCCCTGGTGTCGCCCTTCTTGATTTCAAAGGAGTCACCAAGATATACGCCGGTCCATAGGTCATCCAGGTCGTCATCGAGTATCACAACATACGCCTTGCAGTCCTCATACGGGGCCAGGGTAGATTCCAGTACCGCGGTGATTAAGTCACCTACGCACGTTGTCCCATCATCGACATAGGACTCTGTTGCCTCATCCTCACCAAGGAGGTCCATCACTCCCTTGCACTCAAGGATGCATTGCATAGCGCCCTCGGACTCTATGAAGGTTTGCGTCTTCACATAAAGGGTTGGAGTGTAGGAATACATCGGGCCGTCCCAGGTCTCCACTCCCCAGCCAATCGATAACCTCTGTCCCTTTAATGTGAGGTCATAGAGCAGCTTGTCATAATTATTGAGTATTATCTTGCACGTATGGGAATAAGGATTGCCCTTCTCGACAACCTTCAAGATACGCCCACCCTCGTCTCTAACCCACTTGAGACTATCGGTGTTGGTGTTGTGACAGGTGGTGGTATTGCCAGTAGTGGCCCCCGCCGTCCTGAACGCCACATCACCGACGTTGATTATCATCGCCGGCTTGACCATTGACGCTTTCTGTGCGTCGAGCAATATCTGCGGTAATGGTCTCACTATAAAACCTCGAAGGCCCCATCAACAGGCTCGTACTTACTGTCGTTTATCAGCCACGCCTTCCATCGATACCATCCAAGTGGAGAGGTTGTTGGAATTAGATACTGGTAATAATAATCACCAGCGCTCTGCTTGTCCATCTCCTGGTCGGTTAACGTCTTCTTCCCAGCAGGGTCCCATATAGAGAGCAATGGTGACGAAGCGCAGTCCGCCATAACTCCATCACCTGATGGCGTGTTGTTCACCCTGATATACGCATGTTCACTTTTCTGTATTCGTTCCATATTCTACTCCGCAACTCCTATTGACGTCCGGCCCCGCCCCATAGCGCTGGATGTTCTGCGCCGGTGCAGCAGCCTTCCAGTAATACCCTTGAGTAATTGCTTACCACGGGCAAAGTAAACAGCGATTGAGCTTCGATAGACCTTAAAAGTGTAAAGGTTTAGTCCATTAGTATCGTACACTTTAAGGCCCCACTGGTCCAAACCATTGTCGAAAACTTTATCGCCATACTGCGTAAAGCCTACTGTTACAATCTCGAAATCACTAGGCCAGAAGAAAACATCTGCATATATCTGTGTGCAGCATGGAATGTTTTTAGCCTCGTACCCACACATAGTATCGTCGCCGGATATTGGGTTTTTGACATTACCTAGGACAATCCCTGCCTGCAAGGAGTTGATGTCACCTAGCGACCACGCACCACCTCCAGGCCGAGACAAGGTTTGTCGGAACTCTCTAAACTGATACTCTGGATATTCAAGATACGAGATACCCGTCGGGCGAGGTGGTGTTAATGTTTCCTCGTCGCCATACACCTCAACGCTATTCAGGATTACAAACGGTTGGGCGGTTGCTGTTGAATCAGACAATGAACCCATTCCCCTACCGGCGATAACATAGTCTTCTAGGTAATATCCTGGAGTTACGTTGTTTCCCAGCATTGTGTACCTGTAGTTATTTAGCGCAGCGTTCCATTGGACCTCGTCGTTACTACCATCGCAGTCTTCTTTGTCTATATATCCATGCCCAGATTCATCCATATTGGTACCGATATGGATATAGTCACCAGCACAAAGGTCTGCCTTGTACTGCTTCCATGTACCCGGCGCAAATACAACACGGCCATACTGCGTCATTGCCGACTCTATCATCGTGTTGGTTGCAATAGCTATTTCGGCATCTGTGTATTCAGTAGGTATATATGGCGACGCTATTAGCATTGAACTCCCAGTGGAAGATGCCGCTAAAGTATAGGTTCCTTCTGTATACCACTGCCCGCCAATACCCGGCAAGGAGACATATGTTTTCTTCCCGGAAGCAACAACAAGCTCGAATGTTCCCGCAGTGACGATTTCTGGATAAAATATCCCCGTCTCTTCTTCTGCATCATAATAAATATCTAACGGCGACTCAGCTATCTCTCCGGTGACATTAGTGAATGTACCGCAACTATGGCTCACCATAGAGTATTCTTCATATGTAGACTCAACATGTGCCCATGAATTAGACTTATCCTCATCGGATGAATCATATGTCGCAATCATTATTTGTTTCAAACGGTCCGTGTCTGTTAAAGCACACCTGAACACTATGTCTACCTGCAAGATATCGCCACTCATCTTGGTGGTCTTGAGAATATATGAGTCCTTCTTTGTGACCTTTGTCCACATCGTGGCCTTGTCTTCATCTGTTAGGTCGTCTGTCTGCGAGAAGGTGCAGTAAAGGAATGTAGAACTAGAAACAGTATACGTTGGTGCATCATACAAATAGAACTCATTGTCGCTAACAACATACTGCACTCCCCACATCTTGGAGTAGGAGGGGCTTGTCGTTGTGCTTGCGCTAACACAACATGGGGATATCAGCTCGGCTATAGCGTTTCCATCCCCATCAGCATATACTTTCTTGCTACCTGAAACAAAATTCCATGTTCCCGTCAGTGCTTTCATCGGGGTGGTATTAGGATAATGGTCCGTGCTTGGGTTAACATAGCGGAGGTTGGTTGCGTCAGCCTTTTGTGGTGTATAGAACCACACCTCAGTACACGGATTGTATAGGTTCCCAGACTTCATATACTCGAAGGTGAGACCCTCTGCCCCCTGGATAGACTTAACAACAGCTATCCTTTTCCAGTTATCCGCATACCACGCGTTATCTGTTGGGCTTTTAAGAAGATATCCTATCTCTACTTCGTTCTCAAAGTCTGTTCCATCACCCCACAACCCATTCATTAATGGCCCAGTCTTCCAGGTTGCGGACGTTCCAGTTAATACTCCAGCGACACCTTCGTCTTCGCCAGTCACGAAACCAGTGTTGTCGAATAGGTTGTACGCCACATACGAGAACTCCTCGTCAGGGGCATTGGCCCGGTCGGCCACACACATCCAGTTGGCTTTCTCAGACGCCTCGCTACCGGAGCGAGGTTGGAGTTGGTCATAGGTACCGACTCCGCGGGGATATAACTGCACTCTGGCAGCATTGCGTATCTGTACCGCCGTTCCCCACTCGATAAATACCAGGTCACCGTCTTCGTACCCCACCCATGTCGTCCCGCCATCCTCTGTTGTATACGGAGTGCCGGCGGTGTAGGTCCCGCTCTCGTTATACCTCCACCCCAAACTACCACCAGAGTACGAAACCACAATCGCATACGTTGCCGAACTCCGTACCTTTATAGATGAGTCCAGGACAACCTCAACGAAGTGTGGGTCAACAGATTCCGTGATGTCGTCCGGGTCTATAGCACCAGAGGTTAACGCAGCGCCGGTGGGCTTACCATCTGCATCTGTCGCATATATCTCGACCAGCGCGTCGGCGTACTCTCCGCTAACATCGACAAGTTTCAGCGACACCGCGGTAAGGACATGAGAGATACCAGGCGTAAATGTTTGAGCCACCGTCCTTGTCGAACTGATAAGGGTGGTGGCAGTGTCGTTATATGAGTTGGTTTCAAAGACTTTGTAGTTCAGCATTACAAGAACTTATAGCCACTCTCTTTCTTTTGCGGTCTCTGCTTCGGAGTTAATTTCGGAACCTTCGGCGGCAATAGACTGCCCTGCATCCGCGGGCGCACCGGGGCCGCCGTGCCAGATATCGAATCACTTACCTGCTTGAGCAGTTGCTTCATGTGTCCAGCCATATTACATCATCTCCTGCTGCGGCATCTGCTGCTGCGCCTGCGGTTGGTTCTGCCCGGACATCTCCGCTGTTATCTGTATTATCCTGGCGTTCAGCATCTTGGCCTCAAGGAGCTTCGCATCCTTGGAGTCGCCAGTTAAAGTCTCGGCCTCCTGCATCGCCCGGTCATAGGCTCGAATCAATCTCAGCTCTGGTAGTTCTTCCATCAACCTCTCGTCAGCGATTATCCCCAGGAGCTTCTCGGGGTTCTCTGTCTTAAAGATGTCGCGTACTATGAAGTCCATCGGCATTCGAGCGTTCATGGCCGCTGTTGCCTTTGTGAACGTGGCCTGCTCCTGTTCCGGGGACTCGACATCGCAGTCGAAGTCGTACCTGAACTTACCTTGAAGTGGTAATAGGTCGGAGTACGTAATCTTCTTCTCTTTACCATCGCTGTTAATCATCTCCATCGTGAACTTCCCTTCGATGAATTGGTCCAGCATTTGAGAGAAGATATCTTTGTACGCCAGCTCCATCGTTAACTGACGAGGCATAAACACTACGTTACGCTGGCCGGAAAGAGTATCGAGGGCCAGGGCCGACAACTGGAAGTTCAATCCGCCATATTCGTTGTTCGGAATCGTGGCGTTCTGTCTATCCTGGTCCATCATGTTGTAGAACATAGCGTCGGTGTTTGCCATGTCTTTGATGTCCAGAACCTTGAAATCTTCCTCGGCCAACTGCTCCAGTATCGAACCCCAAGTTGGGTACTCCTTAACCTCGCGACTTTCTGACCCCTCAGATTTATGAACCAAAGGAGGACGAAGACCTAACATGGCGTGGGTCTTTATGATAGACAGGACATCGTTTATCTCTTTGTTGGTTCCCCGGCAGGAATGATATAAGGACTCGCCAATCATCTTCAACCTATTGGCGTTCACCCCACTAATCTTCGGGGATGTTACCACCGGCTTAATTGTGAACGGAGGCCGCTTGATATAGTTGCGAGGAGTCCCCTTCTCCTGGTCGGACGTGGACGTTATCTCGTTGCCGTCCTTGTCCCAGAAGTTATAGACATCCCCGTAGTCTCCCTTAATCTCTAATCCGTAGGTCGCTGCTATGTCGGCCTTGGGCATCTGCAACGTATTGATGCAGGCCCATGAATACTTCCCGCCAATCTTCTCCCAGTACAAATCGTAGATGTCGATAGGGAGAATCTCGAAACACAGCTTCCCGTCCTCGTCTTTGTAAATCACATTCCTTGTCGCGGCCCACCCGCGGAGGTTGGTGTAGAAGCACATCGACGGGTACACATACGAGTCAATACTGTTAATCTGCAGGTCATTCGCAGAATCAATGACGCCCTTCCACCAGTTCTTTATCATCTCTACCTGTTTATCAGGGATGGAAGAAACTATTCTCAGCTTCGGCTCTGCTCGCGACATGATAGAGGTTATCCGGTCAAGGTATGTTTGAGGGGCTGAGGAGGTGACGTTATAAACACCAGGGAGCTTTACGTTCTCCAGTTCCCCATGGACACCCTTCATGACGTGGGAGTCTAACAGGTAGATATTGAGGTCGTCATCCCACCTGGTTGTCAGGGCTTTCCTCTCAGAACTGCCCTTTACCTTACCAACCTTACCGCTGATTTCTTTATAGTTCATCCGAATATCCTCACGACTTTCTTATTCGCAGATGCCTCGGGTCTTGCGTACCCATACTTACAGATTATCTCATACGTAACGGCTTTAATGCCGTGGTTATTGTCGTCTTGAACTCCGATGACAGTTCCGTTGCGGTCCTTGGCATACGTGTACACTGCAGTACGACCAGTATAAGGATGAGGGCAGCCCCCAAACTCAGAGATAAGGCCGCGACAGCGAGGATGAATAGTAAGGTGGGGGTGATTTGTGATAGGGTCTGGGATAAGGTATGTCCGCATCCTCTCGATGCCAGCCGCAACCGGAACCTTCTTAGAGCGTAGATTAACCCCTGCCATCTTCCGCCATATCTCTGATGCAGGTGTGTCAGGTTTATGTGCAGTTCCGGCAATATCGATAGAACCACCTTTGACATCCTTCCACCACGGTCTCATCTTACAGATGTGTATCATCTGCTCCGTGGTTTTAAACTGCTCGTACACCTCATCGAAAGCGTGGAAGTAATCCCCGGTCCACTGGCCGGCCTCCACCGCGTACCACCCCTTGGAATATCCAGGGTCTACACATATCTCGACGTCATTGTCTTCGACATAATCGACACTTGTAACATGAAGAGTATTCCTAAACTCATGGAAGATTCTCCCGGACGGGGGACACGGGATACCACCCATACGCTCATTGAAGAGGTCTGGAGACATGGTAGCCTCAATCCTCTTGAGCAACTCATCCTCTCTTCCGCCGGGGTAAAGGTTCGTGTTGGTCCAGGAAGGAACCGAGAAGCTCTTCGCCCCCTCCTTGTTCGGCCCCTGCCAGGAATTAAAAAGCTCTGGATACCATCCAAGGCTTCCCTCAAAGGTTCCGGTTAACAGGAGCCACCCTCCGTCGCCGGCCCTGCCGAGACGGGCGATTAGTCTCTGAATAACTTCAAAGTCACATTGGGCCGCCTCACACACGACTATCCCATGGGGTGAATACTTCGATATGTTCCGCGGGTCCTTGGCGCTGATGGTCGATATAACAACGTCCCCGGCTAAGATTATCTTGCCGGGGTTCGTTACTTTAGAAGCGAACTGCAGGACTCCTAATTTATCCGCAGCCTCCGCGATATAGTTGAACTCAGGGGTTGTGTTGTCGTAGTCGGCACCGACAAGCCAGAACAGCTTGTCCTCCCAGAACCTCCCAATCAACTCCATAGCTCCGACCAGGGACTTGCCGGAACCCTCACCCCCTACCATCATCCGTATCCACGCATCACAGTCGTGGACCTGCGATTGAAGCTCATTGGGGTGATAATCGACTTTATCCCAGATTATCTTCTTGCGTTCCGTCAGAGTCTTTTGGTCCATCCTTACCTTCCGCAGTAGCGCTATCACTACCAGCATTCCGTAGTTCATCGAACAACTCTAGGGCCTTTTCACTATCCGTGTTCATTGTGGCCGACAGCTTAGGCAGCGCGTAGGGGAGAAGGTCCGCGACGAATAGCCTATGGGAGTTAATCAAGTCCTCCACCGCCTTCACTGCAGCCAGGTACTCCGCTTGTTTCCCTTTCTCCTTTAGCTCCTCAGCCTTCTCTTGAAGCTCACCAATCTTAACATTCAGCCACTTCTCGTTCTGTAACAAGTGAGTGACGAGCTTCTGCGTGTTGTTGCGGAGGATGGTCCTCCCGTGCTTTGACGACTTTGTAAATCTAGGGTGTGCCATATTTCTCCTTTATCTTGTGCCGCAGATAGTCTATAAACGCACAGACGCAGGCGCATACCGGAATACAGATGGCCAGGTCTATCCAGTTTATTTCCATTCTATCTCTGCTCCCAACTGCGGCAGGATTTGGTATAACGCCTGTGCTATCTGCTCGATATGTCTGTGTTCCAACTCTCCGTTACAGTACACTTCATTTACCGCTTCCATCATTTCGTGGAGCCATGTGGTTGTTCTTCCGGGCTCCTCCATGGATTCAAATATTCTTATCTCTGCGGCATTGGCGGAATGTTGCCCCTGCCTGCCTTCCGTTATGGCAATAGTAGAGTCATATATGGTTTTGTAGTTATGGCCCCCTATTTGCAGCGGAACTTCTAATGGTTTCATAATCTCCTTTAAGGGTTCAAGGCCAGGCGCTCTAAGGAAGTTTGCAACCGTCCGTCCGCCGACCCTGGCCCGCCCCCTTTAAATTAACCGCCGGCATTCACCGACGTCATTAAGCCGCTCGCCGCGGCCTCCCGGGCTAAAGAAAAGCACGTAGTCGTTTACCGTCCATGCGTGCTCATACCAGACTCTCATGCCAACTACAATACCACAAATATTATGGCTTGTCAACATCTGCATTAAAAAAATTCAAGCCCCCATAAAAATTAGGGAAACGACGTTTTCTTTTAGGGAGGAGATTATAGAGAAGAGTATATATATTTATATATATATCTTTTGTAGGGGTCCAAGCGGACCCCACCCTCTGGGGTCCGGGCGGACCACACCTTAGCTATAAATGGGGTCCGGGCGGACCACACCCTGTTCTGTTTTTTAGCTACGATTTGGGGTCCAAGCGGACCCCACTTATTATGTAGAGTAGACGGTTTGTTTACATCTTTTCCGGGAAAGATACCAACACCCTGACTTTGTATGTATGGTTCGCATAATGTATAGGATATGCCCTTCGTGGAGCCATCGCCTACTCGTGGATTATGTAGAGTAGTATGGGGGTTTAGGTAGAACGGACGGTAGGGTGTAGACCACCACCCACACACGCCCGAACGCTCGCTCACGCCTACTCCCCCTCCCTAGGGCATACCCCCTACTTCCGAAAGCGGAAACCGGAAGCCGGTTGCCGGTATCCGTAGGCAAGCGGTTGCCTACTACCGACGGACGGACGGACTACCGTTAACCCCTTGCCTAATGGTAGGCCGCACGATTGCATACATTATTAGGGCGGCGGAAGTTTTGGGGTTCCGTGTTCGATTCCGTAGCTAATCAATCGCCGTAGCTTTGTTGCCTAAATACTCAACATCCTCAACCATCCACTACTCCTATCTACCTATGCCGAAAAGACTAGACAAATGACTAGTTGTATTCTATTATCCATCGTGGGACAATATAGACAGTCAATTTCCGAGAGGCGCTTAAATACCGCCGTTGACGGATAGACCTTCAGACAACTGAATACGGGCTACAGTGTCAAAGTAGATGGGCACTAGCGGACGGGTCTTGTAACATCGATACCTGTGAATGAGCAAGGGTCTTCGTTATACGGTCTCAGAAGTGGGGCACGATAGATAGTTACAAGCCCGCTAGCGACAAGATGCAGCGTGAATGCACCCAGTAGGTAGACACTGAACAAGGTCTTGCGACTGCCCGTAGCGTAAGCGAATCAAAGCTTACACAGTATAAACGGTAGACTCCAGAAGTTCCTCAGAACTTCTGTTCTATCTGTAGTGCGTGATGATTACCAACATCGCAGTTGGAAAACAAACGCATGGGGCAACATAAAGATAACCCCGAAAACTAGCAAACGTTCTGTTTCGCTTTGGTTTGAGGCAACGAAGGTTAAGAGTGGGCGGGAGCTAGACAATAATCAGGAATAGAATACTGCCTCTGTAATTAGGCTGGGCTAGGGCATGGCGGAGCTGTGCCCTGTTCCAGCTTGTAAGAATACGAGCTGGGTAGGAGGACTCAGATGGCTACATTAAGCAAGGCAGAGGTCAAGGCAGGGTTCAGGCTGATAGATGGGGTGAAGTATCGTCCTATGGAAGCGGCCAAGAAACAGGAGTCGTGGAAGCTGGTTTCCTCGTCGGGTAAGGTAATCGAGCTTCGGCATCTTCGGGACACGGATAATTACAGCGTGTTCGGGTTGGAGGCTCCTGTTAAGGGGAAGAGGGCTACGTTCGGCAAGATGTGGATAGCATAGCCTTCGGCTAGGCGGGTACGACAGCAGGTCTACCCACCTGACAGGTGGCTATGAAAGGAGGGCTATGGCGAAGTACGTAGCTTGTTCGAAGGGGTGTACTGTGTACACTAGGCCGAAGGTAGAGAAGGTGAATAGGAACGGCAAGTGCATCACGTATGTCCCAGTAGTAGCAGCGAAGAAGAAGAAAGCGAGGTGAAGGCATGGGTAGAAAGTTAGGGTACATAGGTATTGACCAATATGGCACCAGTTATAGGGGACTCAAGTATCCACGAAAAGACTTGCTTGATAAGCTAGGTAGAAAGCACGCGGATAAGATGTGGGCAGATGTTCTACATAATGGGGTGTATGAGAAGAACGAACCTAAGAGACATCACATCGGCTATATCATAGCAGGACTCTGGATAAGAGTTTATACTGTGTATGATTGGGGGAAGTATGAGTAGAGTAGCACTATAACGAAAGCGAGGTGAATAGTGGATATCGAGCGAGTGCTAATCGAGGCAGAGGGTAAGGCAAATACGAAGGAATTAGTGTCCGCCCTATGTAACACAGTGTGGACATGGCAAGGAGGTGATATATCGAATGCGATGGATGGGGATGAGGTGGATGCCCTTGTGGAGAGGTTTAGAATATCCCTGAATATAATGCAGGGGAATGTATAAGGTAGCACTATCAACGCACGCTTGGTAGTGAACAGGAGGTGTAAATGATTCTTTGGGCAACCCATATCTAAATAAGGAGGAGAAAGATGTGTAACTTTATAAGCTGGTTCCAGAAAGGTGATGCGGTAATCTTCCTGACCGACAACGACCTAGCAACTAAAGAGGGGATGGCACTACGTAAGGAGCTGGGCGACCAATTCATCAACGACATCAAGGGTCATGGTGCAATAGCTCGATACTTCGAGCTAAACGAATGGGTTCTGCCGATGGATGCGATAAGGCGAGAGGTTGGAGATAGTAGGTGTCCCGACTTCTCCACTCCCAATAACTTCCCACCGCAGATAGTAGAAGCTATCAAGAACTGCAACCTAACACAGATAGGGCGACTACCAGATAATGTTCTACTCTCACACGGATTGGGTTTAATCAAGAAAGATGCCAAGCGGGAGGAAGCATATGCCAAGTGGAAGGAAGCAGAGGCCAAGTGGAAGGAAGCAGAGGCCAAGTGGAAGGAAGCAGAGGCCAAGTGGGAGGAAGCAGAGGCCAAGTGGCAGGAAGCAGAGGCCAAGCGGGAGGAAGCATATGCCAAGTGGGAGGAAGCAGATGCCAAGCGGAAGGAAGCATATGCCAATGTTTTTTGGAAAGTCTTTGCCGACCCCAAGAATCGTAAGAAGGTATGGAGGTGAACCATGTTAGACCTAGAGCTGGAGTTTCTCGACTACGAACTAGCCGAGAACATTCCGAATGGGGGTGTGTTAATCGCCCTCAGTAATGCAGACCCTGTCATCTTGGATGATGATGGAGAAATAGACTAAGGTGGAACGGCCACGGGTCAACGAGGATATTTATAACAGGAGGAAGGTCATGGTAGCTAAAAGAGGAGAGCAATACGAAGACTTCAAAGGGTACAAGGATGATGGCGTCACTCACATATCATGCGGAGAGTATGCCGCCGACTTCAAGGACGGCGAGATAATACGCGAGTACACCAACGAATCGAACGACACCTGCCCTGCGGCAGCGTTCTAAGGAGGACACATGAATAAACATACAGCTACACCTTGGAAAGTATCATCCGTATTTGTGAATAATGCCCCGAATGAAACACATATCACAACTGGCAAATGGGGGCAACCATCTATTGCGGTAGTAGATAACGAAGCCAATGCCGCCTACATCGTGCGCTGTGTTAATTCACATGAGGCATTAGTGGAGGCTTGCAAAGTATCGCTTGAGAATCACGAAATAGGGGAATATGAATCACAAATGCAAGGTAAGCCAAGATATTGTGAAGTGCTTGAGATTTTACGGGCAGCCCTAAAATTAGCAGGAGAGGGGTAGTATGACAAGGTGGTGCAATAACTGCAAGGAACTGACCGAGCATAAGGTACTCAAGTCTCAGAGGGTAGAGATTTATATCTGCCAGAAGTGCAGAGGAAGGAGGAAGCATGAGGGCATTGGAACGCCTCGACCTGATAAAGCAAGTCAAGGGCATGATTGAACCTATGGCCGAGGCCATCGTGGATGAAGTGGAGAGCTTCGAGCAAGCTAGAGCTGTCTGGCTCGAAATCTTAGGCGTCGATGAGCCGACGCAAAGTAAATTTTAAGGAGGGTAAAATGTTTAAAGTAGGAGACAAGGTAAAGGTTATCGCGGCGTGCTGGAATTATCCCACGGATAAGGTGGGCAGCACAGCGAAAGTTCTCGCAGAGAGTGGCGACGCCACTCTCTGCGAGTTCGGGTTCACAGCCCCGGCCTTCCATAACGGCCTTGGTTGCGCCAGTGGTAAACCCAACCACTGCTACTTTCTAGAAACCGAGTGCCTCAAGAAGGTAAGAGCGAAAGCCACTCCGAAGGCTACACGTAAACCGAGGAAACCCACGGTAGGCGACACCGTAAGGCTTATTGAGGACTTCGATGGCTCCGGCATGGTGGGAGAGCTGGCTGTAATCAAGGAAGCCGCTGGCTCGATGATAGGCATCGAGTTTATTAACAAGATGCCATCTGGAGGCCATACATGCTCAGACACATGCAAGTTAGGCCATGGGTGGAACGTACCCAAGGATTGCGTGGAACTGGTCACGAAATCCAAGATGAAGAAAGAACTCGCCATTGACCCTCGCACGTTCTACAAAATCCTGCGAATCGATGGCGCTCCGGCCAATAAAGACGCAAGGGCCACGGGATTCAAGTACACACTACCCGTAGACGGAGAGACGGAATGGACGCCGACCATCGAGGATATCGTAACGTGCGAGAAAGGCTACCACGTTATAGATGCCGAATACATTCAGATATGGCTCGGCTCTTATGACGAAGACCTTATCGTATGCGAGGCTAAGGCGCGAGGAGAGATTAAGCCTGGGCTTGACAAGTATGTGGCTCAGTCGATTCGACTCACAAAGATTCTATGCAGATGGAATGACGTTAGGAAAGTGTTCGAGAAAGAGCGTGTGGCTATAGAACAGGAGGCTCGTAAGAGATACAACCCCATCTGGGAGGAAGTAGATGCCAAGATGGAAGAACTGTTCTCCAAGCTGGTAATAGGAGGCTAACATGGACGAGTTAAGGCTAAGGGCACGCTGCGCCCGCCGGGGCTGGCCGGTGACGAAGATACAGCACAAGACCATAGCTATCGTAGCTTGTAAGAAGGAGGTGAAATGTATAAGTGCCAGCACGAGCCATGGTGTAAGGTGAGAGACAGGTTCGAGGCGCTCATCGACTACAAAGTGAAGATAAACAAGGACGGAAAGCACCTATCTAAGCCGGAGTTCCGCGATATAGTTGAGGTGAAGTGCGTCAACTGCGGTACTGTGGCACGATGGGAGATATAAGGAGGGAGTTATGTACTTCAAGGTTACAATTAAGGAGCAGAATGGCGAGCGAGAATACTATCACGACTGCATAACAGAAGCAAAAAGTTTTAACGAAGCCTTAATCAAGGTCGAGAATACAGCGCGTAATTGGTATGAGGATGTCGATGATGAGGATGTCGAGGTAAGCACCGATGAGGTGGGTAATAATACCTACGACTTCATATATATCGGAGCCTCAATTAGGGTAGACAGTGTTTGCCCTACCACTATCAAGGAGTGGTGCAAGCAAGCCTTCCAAGCAGCGCTGATATAGGAGGTAGACATGGTAGACGTAGGTAAAATCATAGAGTACGAGTCCGGGGAGATGGACGGAGACGCAACGGTAGCCTTCTTCCAAGAGATGATAGACGACGGCTCCGTCTGGTCTTTGCAGGGACACTACGGAAGGACAGCCACGGCCTTGATAGAGGCCGGGTTATGTCATAAGAAAGGGGAGTAATATGAAGAAGCAAATGTTTGAGGTTACAGTTAAATCATCACGCCAACCGGAGGTACCGCAGTCTCTATTCGCGGACTTACTAAAGGCCAACCTAACCGGAGCTGGGTACAAGATAGCGCTCAGTATTCTTGCCAATACGATTGGAGCAGGCCGGAGCTTCACTCGTGTCTCTCTGTACGACATGGGCGAGTTTGCTCTCTTATCGACGGCGGCAGTGTCTGTAGCCTTAACCTCACTCGAAGATGCACGCATCATTACAGTCGTAAGACCTGGGCCGGGCGTGGCAAATCTATATGCCATTAACTTTAACACGGCACAATGGCAAAGCCGCCGCGAGGGAGCAAGGCGCAGAATCGGAGCACCCAACGAAAGCACGACTACAATTATAATACGACGTAAATAAGGAGGAGTAGGTGCACATATTCAGGTTGATTCCACAGGAAGAGTTCGTCTCGAACATCCTCCTTGCGTACCTTTCCTCATCCCCGGAGGATAGGTCTTCTGGTAGGTGGTGGTATCCTACTG
>JBAZFO010000019.1 GCA_041653315.1 Candidatus Micrarchaeia archaeon
ATAAATGAAATGCACACTCCGGAGTCAACACAAAAATCTTCTAATAATTTTGAATAATTTGTTTGATTTGGGGCAAGACCCATTTGAGAACCATTTAAATCATATAATACATCTCTATTTGCACCAGTAGTATTGTAAAGTATATCACTTCTTCCTACACAACCAAATATTAAAAAAACAATAAGGATAATTCCAATAATATATTTTTTCATTTTTTTACCTCTCTACTATTCCTATCTTTCCTTTTCTCATTAAATATTTTAATTTTTCCATTATTACGGGGTCATCAAATGCAGATACTCCAGATACATTACCTATAAACTCAAAACCTTTTGTATTTGAAAAATCATAATTTTCTGAAAAATTAAATTCTTTAACTTCACCAGAAGGGGTTTCTATCATCAATGCAGATTTATATAAAGTTTTTGGGTTTCTAAAAAGATTTGTTCTCGCAATATCAAAATGATTACTTTTGTCAGTCCAAAATCCTCCTTTTAACCAAGTTTCTAATTGGTCTTCTGGTTTATCTGTATATGCTCTAAGTTTTTCTACTTTTTCTAATTGACTTTCAATATCTTTTACAGGATCAAGCTCCCCTTCTTTTTTTACCACAGAAACAATTCTATATTTCCCATCAACATATTCTAAAAATGGTTTTGCATCTTCTGCTGTATACTCAAATAGAACTGGTTTTTCAGTTAATTCCTCTGCAAATTTATTAATTTTATGAAAATTATCTATAACCATTTCTTGCTGTGCTTCTACACTCCTTCCTTGTGCACTTTCAAAATCTGGAACATTATACCCTTCTTCACGCATTTTTTCTAAATATTCCTCTTTATTTTCTAAAAACTCATTTACTTTTTGCTTTTCATAATTACTTGATTTAAAATAATCTTTATCTTTTAAAGAATTATCATAAAAATATAAGAAAGCATCAGTATCTTTAATAGTTTGAGAATATGCTTCTTGAAAAGTTACTCCATTTTCTTTTGGTTGATATTTATATAACTCTCTTTGCATATTGTTTAAAAATGTTTCTGGATTTCTTCCCCAATTATCATATCTTCTTTCAAATTGTTTTTCAATTTCTGTTAAACTTACTTTTTCTCCTCTTCTTATTCTATGTGAATATTCAACATCTGACATTAAATGAACCATATTTTTTCTTGTTTCTTTAATATGTATCTGTAATGCTTTGTTCATTTCATCTTCAGAGTTAGCTAAAGCTTCTTCATAAGAAATTCCTTTTGTTTGTTGTTTTTGTTTTGCTAATTTATCTATTTCCTCTTTATAATCAATATATGTGGGCATGCTAGGCTGTGCAAATCCAATAGCCTCTGTAAAACCAAGAGCAGTAGTAATTGCATCTAATTTAAACTTTCCTGCATTTAATAAATTATCTAAAATACCTTTTGCTCCAGAAGATTCTTCATTAAATATATCTAAATACGCTTGTGAATCTTTTACATTCTTAGAATTTTCTAAAAGCATTTTTGAAACAGTATATCTTCTGCCTAATGAAGCAACATAATTAACTTGTGCAATATCATATTTACTTCCTTGTCTTTCATAATTATTTAAATTTCTATTAATTTCAGAATATGTTTTTGCAAGAAATTCTGCTTCTTTTGCAGTTCTTTCTCTAAATGTAATTTTTTCAAATTCTTTTAATGCAATTTCGAATTTTTCTCTTTCTTTTAATTCTTCATTTTGTAATATTTTTTGCATATTATTAAAATTCTCTTTACTTTTTTTATCTGTTATCTCCCCATATTTTCTTGAAGTATAACTTAAAATTGAATTTCCCATTCCTTTATATAAATCTTCATCAACATATTGTTTTTTTAAAGAAGTATACATTTCAGTAGGCGAGAGTACTGGTGCATCTAAAGGACCAGAGACCATTTTTAATACTGCCCCTCCTGTTTCGTCCCAATTTTTTTTAGCCATATTTTTTATTCCTTGGGCTGGATTCTTCCAAAATTCAAAAGAAGTTTTAACTTGCTTTTGTATATCTGATTTAGTATTTCTAATTGCTTGTTCTCCTAACGCAATTGCAAAACCAATAAAAGGGACTCTTCTTACTTTTAATACTTTATTAGAAACTAATTGAGAATCTGTTTCTGCACCTTCAATTCCAATTTTTTTATAATTTTGTGCATATTCTCCCAAAACAAATACTCCTTTTTCATTATAATATCCTATCTCTTTTTCAAATCTTTTTTTCTTAATTACTTCCCGTACTTCTATTGGTGCCTTTTTTCTTTCATATGCAATCATTTCTGAAACATCTGCATAATTAGAAGGCAAGATTAAATCACCATTTAAAATTCTCTTTGCTTTTGCTAACATATCTTTACTAATTAACATATAAACATACATTTTTTGTAATGAATTCAATTTTTTACTATTTCTTGCTCTAGATAATAAAGCATTGCCTTCTTTTGTATTTATTTTTTTGGATGCTGCTGAATATACAGATGCAGATAAAGCAGCAACACCTGCTGCTGATGCTGCAACTGCTTTTGAAGCACCAAGAGTTTTTGCACTTATTTTTGTACCAAATTTAATTTTACCAATAGACCCCCCTAATCCTTTCATTGCTTTTGGAAGTTTTGGTTGAGTAATATCAAAAATTTGAAGAGGATTATCTCCTTGAAAAAACATAGCAGCAAAAACTATTCCAGATAATATAACTACAAAAATACATAAAGGATTCTTATTAATATCAGTAATTACACCTAAAAAAATATCAGATAATCTAGTAAAAGAAATCGCACTAAACGGAGATTTCGAAACAAGAAAAACATGTTCTAATGATTGAAATTTTTCATTTCCTAAATATATAAATTTAATTTCTTTATACTCAGATACTTGTTTTCCACAATCATTTTCAAAATTAGTAATTTTAAACTGGCCATTTGAATCAGTAGTATAATTTTTACAAAAAGTAAAATTATTTACTTCTTCAGAAACATAAACATTAATTATTTCATTTGTTAATGGGTCCTTTGCTGCAAATGAAGGAGTAAAATACCAAGAATTTTCATTATACTCTTTTAAATACTCATCAAAAGATGCTTTTGTAATATCTCTATATTTTATCTCTGCTATTAAACTACCAGGCCCTTGATCTTGAAATTCTAAAATATTAATCTCTACTTTATATTTTTGTGGAGGAGTAATACTATATAAAACTGGAATAAATATTAATAATAAAATTAAACAATATATAATCTTATTTTTCATAATTAATTATCCTACTTTTCTCTTTTAAAACCTTGCGTTTTCTTATTTTAAGCATCTTTCCAGTCTTGTTCAAAAATATCTATAAAATTCGAAACAGAACAAGAAGTTAAAACAGCTGCTTCTCTATTTGATGTAAGTGCAGAATTACTAAAATTAGTACTACCTACAAAAATTAATTTATTATCTATAATCATAAATTTTGAATGTGTTCTGCTAAATTTTCTAGGCGCCCATTTAGTTTCTATTCCGTTAGAAATTAATTTATAAAAAGAATCTTCATTAGTTTCTATTTCTTGTTCTAAGATAACTCTTACCTCCACTCCTCTATTTCGCGCATTAATTAAAGCATTCTGTATATTTGCGCTAGTAAAAACATACATTTCAATATCTATTGATTTTTGTGCATTATTTATTAAACTTATAATCTCATCTTCTGAATTTGGAGAAAAAATAGGAGTAACATAACAATTTGTATTTAATAAATTAAAAATAATTAAACATAGAATAACTGCTAAAATAAATCCATATATAAATGACTTATTTATTTCAAATAATTTATTTAATTCCATATTTATCACAATAAACGGGCCTGGAGAGATTTATTTTTCCTATTTCTTTCTTGTTTCAAGTTCTTTCTTTTTGATTAAACTTTTACTTTCTTGCAAGAAAGAAAAAGTTTATTGAACTCTCGACCTTCACCTTTCCCCAAATATAAAATACATTTAGGAGAGTGTCGCTCTATTCCTGCTTTCTTTCTTTTATTCAAAGAAAACTGTTTTCTTTCTTTGATGGAAATTTCTTTCTTTTTTGAAAAGAAAGAAAGTTCCAAGCTGAGCTACAGGCCCTTTTAATTATTTAATTTTGATTTTATCTCATCTTCTAATATTTTTTTATTAAGAGAAAAAACAACATACAATTTATAATTATTTTTTCTTAATTCTTCAAAATATAAATTTACTTGTGTTTTTAAATTTAAAATATCTTCATATTTCTGTTTCATCTTTAAATCAGCATTAAATAAAATTATTTTTTTCTTAGTATTTTGAAAATCTTTACTCGAAATAAAATTTTGCAAATCTTCTAAAGAATCAAACATTGTGCCTCTTCTCCTCTTCTTTTTTTAAAGAATATAATATTTCTAAACTAGTTCCTTTATCTTTTAAATTTAGAGTATCAATTATTTTGTTTATCTCTTTTACTTCTCTATTTGTTAATCTATGTAATACATCTTTTACTTGCTCTTCAATAGGAAATTTTTTATAATCTAAATTCCCATATAATATATAATCTAGAATTGAATTATGTTTTTTATCTACTTTGCTTTTGAATAAAACTTCCATATGTATATTGTATTAATAATATTTATAATATTATATCCCAAAAAATAATGAAAGAAGATATAAAATTCCTAGACTAATTAAACATCCTGTTATTAAAGGAGGCAACGCAGGTAAAAAAAGTTTTCTTTTAGAAATATAATAAATTAATAAAATAAATGAAACAACCGCACCCAATATCACAAACAAAGTTCCTAAAATACCAAATACATAAAAAGAAGAAACAGAAAGCATAATAGGCATTATTAAATCTCCAGTACCAAGCTCCATTTTTTGTCTTTCATTCCCTTTAAAAGAATAATTTTCATCATTTTTTGAAATCTGTTTAGATGTTTTCTGTGTTTTCTTAATATCTGTTTTTTGAACTTGTAATGAAAAAGAAAGATTTTTTTCACTTAAAGTTTTAGCAAAAGTAATCATATGTTTTGTTTTAAAAACAGCAATATAATCATATATAGATAAACCAATAGTGAGTAAAACAGCAGGCCAAAAACCTAAAGAAAATCCAAAAACTGCTCCAACACCTGCACTTGATAAAATAGCTGCGATATTCCTTGCTTTATGTGTAAGCCATTTGGTGCCTGCTAAAATTAATGCAATTAAAAATCCAATAAAAAATGATTCATTAATACCTAAACCAGGAACAAAAGAATACAACAAAACAAAAAATACTATGCTTGATGCAAATAAAATAATAATAAATTCCATTGACCTAAATACAAAAACTCCTTTATAATATTTGATAACTAAATAAAATACAACCGCACCAAACAAAATATAAAATATAAAAAATACTCCATTTAATAAATCTCCAGTTTCTCCTATTGGAGTAACTCTCATTTCTTCAAATTCAGGAACTAAAATACTATTTGTGATTAATAAAACACCTACTAATGCACCTAGAATCTGTGCTAAAATAAAAAATAAAATCATTTTGTATATAAAATTCATAAACATCACTTAAAATTGTTCCACAATTTTTACAAATCCAGATTTAACTTTATATAAATCTCCTTTATAGATTAATTCATCAATTAAACGTTTTGCAATTTCTGGATCAATATCATAAGATTTAACCTCTTCAATAATCTTAATTACTTCAACAGAATCAAATTTTTTCTGTAAATCTCTTATTACATTCATTATAGTATTTATTTTATCAATTTGAGATTTTGGTTTTCCAGTAGCAATAATATCAATATCAAAAACTCCAGTTTCTTTATCCATACCTACTTTTTGCATCATCCAATCCATTAATAAAATAGCTTCATCTGCATCTTTTGATTCAACTCTTTCACTTAATCTTAATTTTGCTGAAGCTTCTGCCATTCTTACTAATCCTTCAATTTGTCTTGGTGTAATAGAAATTGAACCTGATTTTTTACCCATTTTTCTCATTTTACCATAATAAACTTTAATTTTATCTGAGGCTTCATCACTCAAAATAGGTTTAATATGTTGTCTTGCATATGCAATATATTTTTTAAGAAACTCTCTATCCACCATACTTTCATCATTAATTTCTTGACTTTGGTCTGCTGATAATCTATGGCTGCTTAATATTTTTTCAGCTAGTTCTCTATCTTTTTCTTCATCTAAAATATCCATTATTGGAAAAATTAAATCAAACCTTGATAATAATGTTGGGGGGATATCAAATTGTTCGGCAGGTAATCTATTAGGATCAAATCTGCCGTATTTAGGATTTGCAGCTGCTAAAATTGAGGCTTTGGATTTTAATCTTGCAACAATCCCTGCTTTTGCAATACTTATAGTCCCGCTTTCCATTACTTCATGCAAAGAAGACCTCTCATCTTTATCAATTTTATCAAATTCATCAACACCCACAATTCCTCCACTTGCTAAAACTAACGCACCTGCTTTTAATGTCCAACCCCCATCACTTAATTCATCTTTTTCAACTGATACTGTCAAACCAACTCCAGAAACAGATTTACCTGATACGTATAAACTTTTAGGAGCTAATGCAACTACATATTGAAGCAATCTGGATTTAGCTGCACCTGGATCTCCAATTAATAAAATATGAATATCTTCCCTTATTTTAGCACCACCCGGCATTTCTTTTCCTTTTGTTCCACCAAATAATTGAAGTGCAATCCCTTGTTTTATCTCATCATGCCCATAAATACCTGGTGCAATAGATTTAACTAATTTTTCAAATAATTTAGGATCTTTTGAAAAATCTTTAATCTTTTTTTCCTCTTCATCACTAATTTCTAATTCTTCAAAATCCTGTTGTATGCCTCTAACATGCAAAACATCTAAATACTTAGTATAAATCAGTGCACTACTCCCTTTAGCAAAGGCACTTGGGGGCCTAAGTCTTAGTGTCCCAGTTACTTCAATTGTATTACCAGGAATAACTGAGTTAACTAAATCATCTTCAAGCCATAATTCTAATCTTGCGGGGGGCGTACCTCCTTTAACTCTTTCTAAAAGTTCTTGAATTTCTGCTCTTTGAACATCCAAAAATTCTGAATCTTCTTCTATTAATTTTAATGCTTTTCTTTTACACGCTTCACACACACTTGGGGTTTTAACACTTGAATCTAATGGAATTTTATATATTGCATCACATATTTCACATTTGTAAACAGCAACTTTAACTCTATGTTTAACTTCTGCTCTTTTTGTGACTACTCCTTTAATATTAATCATTTTACCTAAAGACTTTGATCCCATACTTTCTATTAACATTCCAGATTCAATCATATTATGAAATCTTACGTGTGGTCTAAATTCAATACCTGGTGCAACTGCTAAATTCATATTAACCAATGCAAGTCTAGCAGCTTTTAATATAATATCTGGTTTTTCAATTAATTGATCTGCTAATTCCGGACTAAATTTTTCAAAATCTTCATAATCAACTAATAAACTTTTTTGTTTTGGATATTTTGATACCAATGTATATATATTTTTTTTATAATTAGATTCAAAGAACTCTTGAATTTCTTTAACAATAGGTTCAATATCTGCTTCTTTCACCATACAACTCCCACTATATATATACACCAAATATTTAAATTAATAATTAAACAGAAAAGCTTATAAAGAAAAATATTCATTTTTAACCACAAGTGTATAATTTTTATACATTTGTATTACTATTTTTTCAATTCATAAGCTTTTTAAATTTGAATGTAATATCTCAAATATGCAAAAAAGAATAATTCTAGGATTATTATTAATTTTATTATTCACCTTCGGGTGTACGGCTCCCGTTTATCAAGAAGGGGGAAACCCAGAAAAAATTTCTAAAATATACGAATCAGACATTAATAATGATGGAATAATTGAAAGTGCAACATATATTTTTGAAGAACAAACATATAATAATTCTATAATCACTCAAAAAATTATAAGTATTAAACCAAATTTTAATTTATCTAAACTTAGTATTAATATTGAAAATGAAAAAATAGATGATAAATATTATTTTGAAAATCTAACAATTGAAGAATTAAAAATATATTTAAATAATTTTGATAAAAAAAGAAGTAATATTGTTGCTGTAACAGGAGAAGCACAATGCAAACAATATTTAGGTTTAAATAGAGAAGATTTGCCTTGTATTAGTGTAGATACATGTGCAAAAGCCTGCATTGGAGCGCCAATATGTCAATTTATTTATTTAAATATGGGAGAACCTTTTGCAGAAGATTTATTTGAATTAAATTCTAATTTTAATGAGATGGATAATAAAATTAAAGAAATAGATATAATATTTAATGAAATTGAAGGAAATGAAAACGATTTAGAAAAAGAAAAAATTGAATCAATAATACAAAAAATAGAACAAATATCTATTTTAGGAGGAAAAATAAATCAAAATCCTATAATAGATAAAAATGTATATTATTTATGTAATCAAATAAATTATGATAACACTGAACTGCAAAAAATTTATGATGCAATATCTAATAATTTAAAAACTGAATACTCTGGTGAAATAATAAAAAATAAAATACAAAAAACCGAAGCTCCTGTTGATTATGTTAAATATGATATATATATTCAAATAACAGAAGAAAGTGACAGGCCTTTTTCAACTATTAAAATAGTAGATAAAATTCCAGATAGTATTAATATTGATAAAACAACTTTAAAAACAAGTTCAAATTTTTCTATTATTAATCCAGATTCAGTTGAATGGAGTATAAATAAAGCAGGAGGAGGAGAAATTTCTAGTTTTATTATGTATTCATTTGAATCAGATGAATTAATAAACAAAGAATGGATAGAAAACAATTTAAAAACTCCATATATAACTATTGAATCATTTTCATTGGGTGGTACTCCTTTGACTTCTATTTTTTTAGGATTCATTAATTTAGGTTTTACTTTTTTTTTTAATTTTTCTAATTATTTTATAGCATTCGCATTTGTTTGTGCATTACTGCTTATTATACTTAGATTAATTGAAATGCTACTTTTATTTTTTTGGTATTTTATTACGGGTACATCAAAAAGACAGGATTTGAATACAATAAAAAATAATTGGTTAGGTAAATCAAATCCAAAATACTTACAATATATCATTTTAGGAGTAGGATTACTTATTTTTGGGCTTTTATTAAATTTTATCTCCCCTTCAAATATACCTGATAAGACTTTAATTCTTGAAAATATCGGATATAATATGACAATATTCCCTATAGGAGGAATTATTTCATTTTTGATTTTATTTGGTCTTGTTTCTATTTATTTTTCTATTGAAGATTTTTTCAAAGGATCTATTTTAAAAACAGGTTATTATGAAAGTGCACAAAAAATTGCTAAAAAAATAAATTTAGAAAACCTCAAAGTATTAGAACAAAAAATAGAAGAAGTACAAAAAAAAATGGTAAAAACAGCTGAATTAAAAATTGATATATCAGAAGAACAGGAGATACTAAATTCTATACCCCTTGTAAGAATTAAAGAATTAATTCAAAAAAATGAACAAAATACTGCAAAAAAAGTTATAGAACAAAGCATTAATAGATGTGAATTTAGTATAGGAACAATAGAAAAAAAGATAGAAATAGCAAATGACATTTGGAAAAATTGGAAAACAAAATTTGATCAATTATTAAAAAAAGATGGAGAAATTAGAAAAGAGATGCTTATAGATATCCCAAGAACTTGGAGAAGTTGGACTTTAGAAAAATATTTAACAGAAAATTTAGATAAAGATTTAATTATTGAAAATGGAATACTCAAAAAGATAGAAATAAAAAAAATGAGAAAAAAAGATTTCACAGAAATTTTAGATTCTTTAATAAGTAATAATGAGGGAATAAAAAATGCAGCAATAGTAAGAATTGATGGAAAAATGATGGCTTCGGTTTTAGATAAAAAAATAAATAGTTCATTAGTATCTTTAATGCTTGCTAGAATGACGAAATCAATAAAAATTATTGAAACAACCGCAAATATAGGAAAAACAGAATATATTTTATCACGTTCTGGAAAAAATTTATTTTTTGCAAGATCAAGCGGGGACTTAATATTACTATGTATAACTGAATCAATTACTCAAATAAATGATTTGATTGAAATTACAGAAGAATCTATAAATGAGCTTAATAAAATATAAACCGAACAATTCCATTAATCTTTTTAAATAAAGTATTAGTTAAATTTAATAGGTGATATAAATGAATAAAAAAATTATGTTATTTGGTTTTGTAATTTTTGCATCATTCTTAATATTCGGATGTATAAACATACCAGAACCACATGAAAATAGAAGTATATTAAATGCATTTAATGAAAATAAAGAATTCGAATTTATTCCAGCAGAAAGATTAGAAAATATTGAAAAGATAATTCAATTATCTGATACATATTACTATGGATCTTCATTTATAATGAGAGATACCATGCAAGTAGATATGGCAATGCCTACTGGAGCAATAGCTGAAGAATCAATGGTTAAATCTCCAAATGATTTTTCAACAACAAATGTTCAAGTTTTTGGTATAGATGAATTAGATATAGTAAAAATAGATAGTTTAACTGGAAATAAAATTTACTATTTAAACGGAGATAAACTAAATTTAATTAATTCTTATCCTATAGAAAATATGGAAGTATATAAATCTATAAATACTGAATATGGGAATGGAATTTATGAATATAAAAATTCAATAATGACAATTTCTTATAATAAAATAGAAACATTTGATAAAAATGGAAATTCAAAATGGTATGCAAATTTAAATGCAACATATCTTGATTCAAGAATGAAAGACGGAATTGTATATTTAATTTTACAAGAATCCCCCACTTATCCTTATACCCCAAAACCAATTAGAATTTGTGGAGAGTTAGGATGTAATCAAATAGAAATTGACTATGCAGATATTTATATTCCTAGAAATATGGATGGAAATGTGTTTTATGATATACTATCAATAGATATTGAAAATGGAGAAGTATTAGATAAAAAAACATTTATGGGGCCTTATTCTTCAACAACATATGTTTCTGAAGAAAATATATATTTTGCAATGTATAAAAATAATCCAGAAAGTCAAGTAATGTTTTATTATTTATTAGACGAAGGAAAAAATTTAATTAATAATGAAGTATATAACAGATTAATTTATTTAAACGCATTAAATATTTCAGACCAAGCAAAAACAGTTGAATTTGAAATAATAATGCAGTCAATATATCAAGGATTAACAAATGAAGAAAGAGCAGAATTATCCAATGACCTTCAAAAAGGATATTCTTCTTATGTACTAAAATACCCAGAGAAAAAAGAATATACTGGTATTTTAAAAGTATCATATTTAAACGGAGAATTAGAAATGGCTGAAACTGGAAAAATACCTGGAAGACTATTAAACCAGTTCTCAATGGATGAATATGAAAATAATTTAAGAATTGCTTTTACATTTGGAAATCGAGATGATTCACAAAATGGATTAATTATCTTAGATAAAGAAATGAATGAGCTTTCAAGAATAACTGGAATGGCAGAAGGTGAAAGAATTTATGCAATAAGATTTATTGGAGAAACAGGATATATGGTCACATATAGACAAATTGATCCATTATTTATTATTGACTTATCAAACCCTTCAAAACCAGAAGTTAAAGGAGAATTAAAAGTTCCTGGATATTCAACTTATCTACATCCAATAGGAGATAATAAATTAATTGGAATAGGGCAAGATGATTGGAAAATGAAAATATCATTATTTGATGTTTCAAATCCTTCAAAACCACTGGAATTAGATTCTTTTATAACAGAAGAAGGATGGAGTGAAGCACTGTATAATCATCATGCATTCTTATGGGACCCAAATAATAATTTTGCAATAATCCCTATGGGAAATAAAAATTATGTATTTGAAATAAAAAATTCTGAAGAAATTGGAATGCGTAAAATAATAGAAGAAAACGCAGTTAGGAATTTATATGTAGATAATATTTTATATGTTATTTCATATAATAAAATAAGCGCATATTCAATGGATGATTTTTCAGAGATAAAATACATAAATATCGAAGGTAGTAATTATCCAGTAGGATATTACTAAACCTTTTTTTCTTTTTTTATAACATATAAAAACATTTATAAAGACCTAAAGTTGCTAATATTAATATGACTTTTTTATTCCCAATTAAAAAAAAGGTAATTGAACATTCAAAACCACCTTGGCATATAGAACCTTTTCATTATAAACACTTTAAGTTACATAATCAATTTAGATTAAGAAAAATTTTGGCAATTGGAAAAAAGGATTATGTTAAAAAATTTTTATCTAATATTAAAAAAGAAGGGTTTATTCCACCAAATTTTATTTTTACTGCTAACAAAGAGAATAAAGTAATAGGTTTTGTAAGATATCAAATCACTGAAGATGAAAAATTACATATTTATAGTATTGCAGTTGATTATACTAAGGCAGAAAAAGGAGTAAGTGATGCTTTGGTACAAAAATGTATTGAAACGGCAAAAAATGCAAATTTAAGCCAAATTTTTGCTATTATACAAGCAAATAATTTTTTTTCATTAGGATTATTTAAAAGAAACGGTTTTGAAATAGAGTTCCTTAATCCTTATGAATGGATTGCTACTTTAAACTTATAAATATGAAGCCTAAATTAATTTTATTGTATAAAGATATTAATTAAAGAATATAAAATAGATTAAAAAATATCTCAAATTATATACTATTAAAATATTTGATAAAAAAAGGATTTATATTTTTAAATTTTATATAAAAACATTTATAAATACCTTTATACACAATATTAATCTAAATTAAATAGAGGAAATGAATATGGTATTTAAAGAATTTAAAATGGATAAAAGAAAATTTAAAAAGAATACGGAAAAAGGAGATAAGTTTTTTGGTAATGAAAAAGGAGCAGACCTTTTAAGAGGAAATCCCATAAATTGGCAAAGTAATTCAGAAATAATTATTGAATTAACAAATTCATTTTTAGATGCTCATCTTATTAGTATTAAATCTGATCTAAAAAATGAAATGTATAAAAATGTTAATAATATTTTAGAAGAACTTAAAAATGATAATCGAATGTTATTAGTAGCTATGAAAACAATAATCCGAATTGCGCAAAGAACAGAAGATTGTAATTGTATAAAAAAAGCATGTGATGCATTCTGGCTTCTAAAATATGATTCTTATAATTTTGAAACAAAAGCAAATGCAATTAGTTTAATTGCACAGGAGTTTAAAGATTCAAAATTAATAATAATGGCATGTGATATTATTATAAAAGAAGAATTAGAAAAATATAGAAGATGAAATATATGCATAGAACAAAAGAAGAATTAATACAAGGAATACATGCTAAATTAGACTCTAAAGTAGCTCCTATACAAGATAATGAATTAAGAATGAGATATAGAGAATTCTTTTTTCATAAGTATCTCCCATTCCAACCAAAAAGAAGAAAAAGAGCAGAACGCTTATTAAAACAAATACACCCAGAATTTTTAAAAGCAATGTTAAAAGTTGAAAAAGATGTGTCTATAACAAAAAAAATTGATAAATTAAAAAAACAAATTGAAAAGGAAATCAATTGTTCTTCTCCAAATATCAAATTTTTAAAAAGAGCATACACTTCTTTATTTAAAATAGTAAATGATATTCAATATTTAGAAGAAGAAGCAAAGCAATTAGAAAAAATTGGTGCTTTTT
Organism: Candidatus Micrarchaeia archaeon; assembly: GCA_041653315.1. Lineage (NCBI taxonomy): Archaea > Nanobdellati > Microcaldota > Candidatus Micrarchaeia > Candidatus Micrarchaeia archaeon. Next base: position 13,784 of record JBAZFO010000019.1, read on the forward strand.
ATGAATCAGCAGAAGTTTATTTTTCTTTATATTTATTAAACAAAAAAGAGGAATATATTCACGAAGTAGAATCATTAATCATAAAAGCAAAAAAATTTAGAAAACCAAATGCAATATATAATCCTTATAAATTAAAAAAGATGGGACTTCTATTTTCAAAAATGCTTAATATGAATTCAAGAAGTTTAATTAAGGTAATTCAAACACAGAATCTTTAACTGAGTAATCTATATCCTTCAAAGATTGAGTAATTGAATCTCCATTTGAATTAGTTATGTGTGTGTATAAAGAAGCACCATTATCTAAAAAGCACTGTTCAATTGATTCATTTTGATTTGAAATCATAAAACAGTCTCCAGTTTTATTTGAAATAATTTTTGAAGGGAGTTTAGTAATTTCATAATTATCTAAATTCATAAAAGAAACATCTGGATTATCTGACGCATCTATCTTATTACATACAATTTTTCCTAATGCATCAATACATGAATAATTTCCTTCTGGTATTATATATAATGAAACAATTGTTTCTTCATCTCCAATAATAGAATCAAATCTATATTTTTTTGCTTTTGAGTAAATGATATTATTATATGTTGAAATTTCTTCTTCACTTACAAAAACAGTTGAATACTCTCCTTTGTATTCTAAATTATCTTTTAATGATAATAAATAATTTAGTCCATCGTTATCTGAATTAATAATATTAATTTCAGGTTCAACAATATCTAGTTCTCCTATCTCCTCTTCAGTGATATTAATATCATTTTCTTGAGAAAAATTAATACACCCCAATAAAAATAAAAATGATAAAATAAATGCATATTCAACTTTCATATATTCATCTCTTTTAACCAAACATTAAAATTTCTGGTTTAAATATTAAAAGTAAACCTAATACAAATATAAGTATTCCTCCAATCAAATGAGACCATCTGCTATATTTACTGGATATTCCCGTAATTTCTAATGTTTTCATTGCCAATACAAAAATTATTAGATCATCTAACATAAATATCAAAATATAAAGTAAAATATATCCGTAATATTCCCAAAAAGATAAACCACTTAAAGCAAGCACTTGTGTATAAACCGCAGGTAAACCTGCAGAACAAACTAATTCAACCAAATTAACAGCAAAAGCCAAAATAATTAATCCTAATAAAGCAAAAATAATATGTTTTTCCTGCACTATTTTAGCTAGATTTTCAAATACTTTTTGTCTTTTTGTATCCCCAGTTACTTTACATACTCCTTCTATATTAGTAAAATATTCTCTAAGATTATAAATTCCTGCACCCAATGCAACAATTCCAATTAATAACCGTATCCAAAATACAAAACCAATATATAAAAATAAATTAAGCCAAGCAATCATAATTAAAAAATAAACAAAAGCTGATGCTCCTATAAAAACTCCCCCAAAAAGCCATCTTTTGAATCTATCTTCAATTCCTAATAATAAAGTAATCAAAAATAATAAAACCCACATTGCACAAGGATTAAATCCATCCAATGCTGCTATAATAATTGTTAAAATAGGTAAAGAAACTGTTTTAACATCTATCTCACCGAAAATGGGCAAAAATATTTTGTTGTTTTCTTCTTGGTGATTTTCATTTTTAATTTTAAGTATTGCATCCTCAATTGCTTTTCCAGTTGTTTCTTTATTCATCCATCCTTTAAAATAATAAGTACTACCAACAACGGTAAAAGGAACTCCAGATACTTCAGCATCTAATTTATCAGAAAATTCAAACATTAATTTTCTATTTTCTGAGTTTTTACTTACTTCTAATCTATAAATTTCTAATTCTGGATATTTATTTTCCAATTCTATTAAAAACTCTTTTTCTCCTTCACAATGAGGACAACCTTCTGTCCAAAATAAATGAACTTCAATTTTTGAAATATTTGAAGCAGATACTGAAACAATTAGAAATGTAAAAATAAATAATAAAAATAATCTATTAATTTTCAATTTTAAAACCCCTTATCTTTTTTTATTTTCTTCTAATATTTTTTGTAATTTTTCTTTAGAAATTTCCCCATGTAATCTTAAAAATTCTTTATTGTTTTTATCAAGAAAAACAAAGGTTGGTAATTTATCATTAACTTTGTATTTATTAACTATTTCTTTATCTTTATCATAATCATAATATTCATTTTTTAACCAAGGATTATCTTTTTCTAATTCTTGCCATCTTGGTTTCATAATCAAGCAACCAGAACACCAAACTGCTCCAAATTTTAATACTCTCATATTTCCACCTAAATATAGTTCATTACTAATAATATATAAAGTTTTCTATTTAAGAAGGTAAATCCTTTATGAAAAACATTTATAAACCTCTGTGTATAATAACATAATACTTCTTATGATTTATAATTTAGAAGATATATTAAAGGTGATGAGATATGAAAATTGTTATAGGAAATAAAGATGGTAAATCTTATCAAATAGAAATACAAGATGCAGGAATGCTTATGGGAAAAAAAGTAGGGGATCAAATTGAAGGGGATCAAATTGGAGTACCTGGTTTTACTTTTCAAATTACTGGTGGAAGTGATTTAAGTGGATTTCCTATGCGATTTGATGTAGATGGGCCAGATAAACATAAAATTTTAATGGCAAAAGGTCCTGGATTTAAAAAAGAAAGGGCAGGAGAAAGAAGAAAAAAAACAATTCATGGAAAACAAATATCCCAAGATATAAATCAAATAAATATTAAAATCATAAAAGAAGGGCCTACAAATTTAGCCAAATTATTAGGTAAAGAAGAAGAACCAAAAGAAGAAAACAAAGAAAAAGAATAAGGTGAGGTATTGCAAGCTGAAGTAAATATTGGATTATTAGGACACGTAGATCATGGAAAAACTTCGATTACTCGTGCTTTAAGCGGAGTATGGACAGATACATATAGCGAAGAACTAAAACGAGGAATATCAATAAGAATTGGATATGCAGATACTACTTTTTATAAATGTTCTAAATGTAAAAAATTTGGTGTAAAAGAAAAATGCTGTAATGAAAAGGCAGAAAAAATTAGAACAGTTTCCTTTTTAGACGCACCAGGACACGAAACACTTATGACAACTGCGATTTCTGCTTCAAGTATTATGGATGGAGTATTATTAATTATTGCAGCAAATGAAAATTGTCCTCAACCACAAACAAAAGAACACATAATGGTCTTACATGCATTAGGTATTGAAAAAATAGTTGTGATCCAAAATAAAATTGATTTAGTTGCAAAAGAAAAAGCAATTGAAAATTATAAACAAATAAAAAAATTTTTGGATGATTTTGGTTTTAAAAATGCACCAATAATTCCAGTTTCTGCTAATTTTGAAACAAACATCAGTGCTCTTATAGAAGCTATTGAAGAATACATACCAACACCAAAAAGAGACGATTCATTACCAGTAAAAATGTATATAGCTCGATCCTTTGATATTAATAAACCTTCTTCAAAAATTGACAAATTAAATGGGGGTATTATCGGAGGATCATTAATCCAAGGAAAAATTAAAATCGGAGATGTTCTTGAATTATCACCAGGAATTAAAAAATCAGTAGATTCAGAAGATACTCAAACAATAAAAATTAAAGTTGAAAGTTTATTTTCAGGTAATGCACCAGTTAAAGAAGTATCTCCTGGTGGGCTTATCGGCCTCGGAACAAAATTAGATCCAGCAATAACAAAAGGAGATAGATTAATAGGTAATGTTTTACTTGAACCTGGATTAATAAAAGAACCAAAAAAAATAATTAAACTTTCATATCAATTATTTGAAAGGACAGATTTTGATAATCCTGGCTTAAAAATTGGAGAACCATTAGTAATAAGTGTAGGTACAGCAACAGCATTAGGTGTCATTTCAAAAGTAAGCGGGCATGATATTATTTTATCATTAAAAAGATCAATTTGTGTAGATGAAACTTCTAAAATTGCAATCAGTAGAAAAGTCAATCAAAGATGGCGTTTAAGCGGCTTTGGTGAACTAAATGAATAATTGTATTAAAAAAATTAATAATCTCAAAAGTTTATGTTATATTTGTAATAAACCAGCAACTACTTTTTGTAAATTATGTGGAAAACCCATTTGCGCAGAACATGAAAAAAACGGGGTTTGTATTATTTGCATAAAAGGCAGAGTTATGAAAAATTAATCTCTCCACCTATAAAATCTTTGTAATTCTTGTATTTTTTTCTTAATTTCTTCAGGTATTTTATCTGGAATTTTATAAGGGTGTAATCCATAATAACATTTTGCACATAAAGCTTCATACTCTTGTTTTCCCCCAACTTTAACAGCTTCTTGTTTTGCAATTAATGAATTTGTAAAATGAGCTTCATCTTGACATGTTGAACAAAACGCATTTTGAATAGTAATTTGACTATGGTGTAATCCTGCAATTAAATCTCCCATGTGCGGATAACCAGTTATTGGATCTGCATCTTTAAACGGGAAAGGTTTATTTTCTGAAGTAGTGGATAAACCTGCATAAAAAACATTAGAACCTAACGAATTCAATAATCTAATAGATTCAATTATTGTACTTTCAAAAAATTGTATTTCATCAATAAAAACATCTTGAAAAGGGACTTCAAAAAAATCACATATAATTTGAAATCCATCTTCTGGAATAGCTTTTGCAGAAATTTGAATTCCATTATTAGTAACTATATTTAGTTTGTGATATCTATCATCTGTAATCGGTTTATATACTGCAAACGTTCTATTTGCGTACTGCTCTCTGTTAACTAACCTAACAAGTTCTTCTGTTTTTCCAGAAAACATAGGTCCTAAATATCCAATTAATTTACCTCCCACTTAATCACCCCAATAAATTTTTAAGAATTAGAATATTATTGAACCTCATATTAATTTAAATCCCACATATCGACAGAAGTAAAATCTTAAAACAAACGCAACATTTAAATATACAAATATACACATTAAATTATATAAAAACAACTTATGTTTAATTGGAGGTAATTAATATGTTTGGAAGTATAGAAAGTATAGAAAGAGATGTAGTAAGAGAAAAACTAGAAATAAGAAGAATAGAAAGAGCTCTTGCGAAAAAAGCACCAGCAGTAAAAATTGAAGATAATTATTTAATTGTAAATCCAAATAACCCTAATTTTTTAGAAGAATATGACTTAACACAAAAAGGATTAAGAACAGCAAATTTATTAGTAGAAACAGCAAAAAAGAGAATTGATGAAACAACTAAAAAAAATGAAGATTTATTGATTAAAATAACAACTGATATTTTAAAACGTACAGATAGAGTGATTAAAGATGAATCTAAAAAAACTCATTTTACTATAATTATTCCATCTGAAGAAAGTCTATTTAATTATAATCCAACAGATACAGAAGCACTAGCATTATTTTTCTCAGGAATAGAAAAGATTGAACAACTAAGCACTAATTTAAAAATTGAAAGTCCTATGCTTTCTTATGGAGAACTTGATTTTTCAATAATAGCAGTAACTAATAAACCAAACACAGTTAGAATTTCTTCTGCATTTACTGAACATTTAGAAATAAATATTATTGAAGAATTAAATGAAATACGAGAAATAATAAATAAAATGGAAGAATCATATAATTATTTAACTTCTAATTTTTTCAAAAAACTTTTAAAACCTAAATATTGGTTCCATGGATTTGAAATAGGGTATATTAATGTGGTCATTTCAGATTACCAAATTGCAACCCAAAAAACAAAAGGAAAAATTTATGAAGAAATTAAAGAAGAGAAAGAAAAAATATTAATTGAAAATAATATTCCTTACGCCCCATTATCTAACCAAATAAAAAAATTAATAGTAAAACAAATAGATGAATATATTGAACAAACAAATAGGAGATTTAAAGAAGTACTTGCAAAAGAGAAAGAAGACATTAAAAAAGGATTTAATATTGCGAGTGAAAAATTAAAAAGTGCAAAAGAATCAGCTAAACAAGAATTAGTTTATTTTTTAAGTGAATATTTAAAAAGAAAAGGAACACAAGAAATAAATATGGTTTTACTGGGTGAATTAAATACTACATTAGAAATCCATATTTCAACTAAAAAAGAACCAACAGATGAAGAATTAAAAAAAGCAAATGAAGAAGCAGATTTTTTTGGATCTAATCAAGAACCAAGTTTAACTTTTGAATTAGCAAAAGAGGAATAAATAATGGAATATAAAATTGGAACAGGAACAGATTCCCATAGATTTGTTTCAGAAGGGCCAAATGAATTAACTTCTGGAAAATTTACAATGATATTACCTAAAATTGAAGGTAATTTATTTCACTTAGGTGGAGTTAATATACCAAACATTGAAGTTATTGCTAATTCTGATGGAGATGTTGTTTATCATGCTCTTTATGATGCAATATCAAGCGCTATGGAAGGAAAATCAATAGGTGTTGAATTCCCAAATGATTCTGGCCCAAGTGAAAAATTTCTTTTATCAATAAAAAAACAAATGGAAGAAAAAGGATATAAGATAAATAACATAAGTATTGTAATTGAATGTAAAAAACCAAGAATAACTCCTATTGAAGAAGAAATAAAAGAAAATTTAGCACGTATTTTTGAAATAAACAAAAATCAAATAGGGATTACTGCAAAATCTGGTGAAGAATTAACTGCTTTTGGACGCGGAGAAGGTGCTGAAGCAATTGTAACTGTTTTATTAAAACAGGTTTAAAACAATTCAAACCCTTTATTTTATTCTTCTTTTAGTTTTTCTTTCTTCTCTATGTTTATCAACTTTTTTTCTTAATTTTCTTTTATTCGCTTGTACAATCAATTCACGCACTTTTTCATTATCTTGGGTCTTATCATTTCCCATTTTATCAATAAAAATAAAGAATTATAAATTTAAAAACAGAATAGTTTGACAATAAATGTTTAAAAAAATAAAAAAAAAATTAAACTTTTAACTTAGAACGAAACTCAATAACTGCTTTATCAAAATTACCAATTTCATTATGTTTTTTAACTGGGGGGTTATTTTCATTATGTATCTTTTCAACAAGTTCTAATTTATCTTTAAGATAATCTTTATCAAAATTTACATCAATTGCATGTCCAATTTTAAATCCATTATTACTAATATTTACTCCAACCCATGACTCTCCAGAATCCCATGCACGAAATAGTTCAACTTCTGTATTATCTTTTTTTAAATAAAATCCTTCATAAACTCCATTATCTCTAGGTAATCCTAAATAAACACTACCACAACGTTCCCAATCAGCATCTAAAGGAATACTCTCCAAATAAAATTTGATTTCTTCTTTTGTTAACATCTCCACTTCTCCCATTTTATCACCTATGTTTAATTAAATAGTAATTAGTGTATTTATTACATCCTTTTTTTAAATATACCTGTTAATATTTTTGCATATTTAAAAATTTGAATTTAAGTATTGTGTAAAGGTATGAAAAAGCGCGTTTTGACGTCGTAAAGGTAAGGTTTAAATAGGCTCTTATACATAATATTATTACTTAAAATACTATATTAAAAAGGACGATTTATGAGGTAAAAACATGAGTGAAGAAAACAATATAATCAGTGAAAAAAATAAAGAATACTCAGCTAAAAATATTAAGATTTTAGAAGGCTTAGAAGCAGTTAGAAAAAGGCCTGCTATGTACATTGGAGATACAGGAGAACATGGATTACATCATTTAGTTTATGAAGTTGTTGATAATTCAATAGATGAAGCAATGGCTGGTTATTGTAAAAATATAGATATTGTAATAAAAAAAGACGGGTATATTTTAATAAATGATGATGGGAGAGGAATACCAGTAGAACAGCACGAATCTGGTCTTTCTGCTTTAGAAATAGTTTTAACTAAACTACACGCAGGAGGAAAATTTGATAAAGATTCTTATAAAGTAAGTGGTGGGCTACATGGAGTAGGAATCAGTGTAGTAAACGCATTATCTGATGATATGGAAGTTAAAGTTAATAGAAATGGAATGACCTATTCACAACAATTCAAAAAAGGAATACCTCAAAATAGTATTCAAACTCTAGGAACAACTAATAAAACAGGAACATCAGTAAGATTTAAACCAGATAAAGAAATATTTTCAAGTATTATTTTTGATTATGATAAATTAGCATCTAGATTAAGAGAATTAGCTTTTCTTAATGCGGGGATAAAAATCTCAATTTTTGATGAAAGGAATGAAAACAATAAAGAAACTTTCGAATACTCTGGGGGGATTAAATCATTTGTAGAATTTCTAAATAGAAATAAAACCCCTTTACATTCGATAATTTATTTTAAAAAAGAAGAACGTGGAGTAGAAGTAGAAATATCCTTACAATATACAGAAACATACTCTTCTAATGTTTTAACATTTGCAAATAATATAAACACAATTGAAGGCGGAACACATTTAATCGGATTTAAATCTGCTTTAACAAGAACAATAAATGATTATATATCTTCAAATAAATTATCAAAAGAAGAAAAATTATCTGGAAATGATTTAAATGAAGGTTTAACAGCAGTTGTTTCAGTTAAAGTTCCAGAACCTCAATTTGAAGGGCAAACAAAAACAAAATTAGGAAATAATAATGTAAAGGGAATTGTTGAAACTGTTGTAAATGAACAATTAAAATATTATTTAGATGAAAATCCAGCAGAAGCAAAATCTATGGTTGATAAAGCATTAAATGCACAAAGAGCAAGAATGGCTGCTAAAAAAGCTAAAGAATTAATAAGAAGAAAAAGTGTTTTAGAAGGAAGTGTACTTCCAGGAAAGTTAGCAGATTGCATTGAAAAAGATCCAGAAAAATCAGAAATATATATCCTCGAAGGAGACAGTGCCGGTGGTTGTTTTTCCAAGGATACAAAAATTGCATTAACAGATGGAAGAAATATTGATTTTAAACAATTAATAAAAGAACACAAACAAGGAAAAAAGAATTATTGTTATACAATAGAAAAAAACGGAGCCATTGGCATAAGACCAATAAAAAATCCAAGAGTTACTAAAAGAAATGTTGAAGTTATAAAAGTGATAATTGATACTGGAGAAGAAATCATTTGTACCCCAGATCATAAATTTATGACAAGAGAAGGAAACTATATAGAGGCAAAACATTTAACTAATGAAATAAGTTTAATGCCCTTAAACAGAAAATTATCTAAAAAAGAAGGAAGAATTACTATCGAAGGATACGAAATGATTTATGATCCAAAAAAGAAAAAATGGATATTCACCCATATGTTAGCAGATGAATATAATTTATTAACTAAAAAATATAAAAAAGAATTAGGAAACTACAAACATCACATTGATTTTAATAAACTAAATAATAATCCAGATAACATAATTAGAATGACAAAAGGTAAACTTATACTAAAAAAAGAAACATTTATGAATAAATATTTTAATGATAATGAAAAAGCAATGATAGAAGCAGTAAAAAACTATAATCATAAAATAAAAAAAATAGTAAAATTAAGAAAAAAAATAGATGTTTGTGATATTGAAGTAGAAGAAACACATAATTTTGCTTTGGCTTCTGGAATTTTTGTACATAATTCAGCCAAACAAGGAAGAGATAGAAACTTTCAAGCAATTTTACCTCTTAGAGGTAAAATTTTGAATGTTGAAAAATCACAGATACATAAAATACTAGGTAATAGAGAAATTAAAGCAATGATAAAAGCATTTGGTACAAGTATAGGAGATGACTTTGATATATCTAAATTAAGATATGGAAAAATAATATTAATGACTGATGCAGATGTTGATGGTGCACATATAAGAACCTTG
>JBAZFO010000020.1 GCA_041653315.1 Candidatus Micrarchaeia archaeon
TTTCTCCTTTTTTGGGGTTATCCTGGCGGGGCCAGGGAGTTGATTTTTAAAATGGTTGTAATTGATAACTAATATTTTAGATGGACATCGAATATCTTTAATTAATTCATTTAGTTATCCGTTTTTTTGCCCCTCATTGTCCATCTAAGGAGTCCAGCTAAAAGTTTTCGTTTTTCAATTTAGGGGGTATCGCACGCCCAGATCACTTTTTCACGAGCACACAATCATAATTTGCCAAAACCACTATATATATTAAAATCCTGTAGATGGACATTGAAGCTCAAAAAAACGCCTAAGAACATGATATTTAAGGCTTTATTCGATGTCCATCTACCTTTCAATGTCCATCTAACAGGTCACTCAAAAAACTTTTTAATCCCCTTGCTCTCCAAAAACTTCCCGCCAATACGTTTCAAAGCAATATTTTTTTGAGTCCAGACGCTCCAGATAATCGAAAACTTGATTGAATCTCGGCGCCGGTTTATAGCCTTTTTGAATATTGACATCTATCAAGTGATGATCACGAAAAAACTGCATATTTCTTTGGATGGTTTTGGAATCGACACCAAATTCATCCATCAAGTCGGCCTTACGCACGCAACTCCCATCTTGACATTTCAGAAGTTCATAGAAAATATGATGGAAGCGTTTACCGGAATTTTGATGCTGTTCGTTGCCGTCATTATGAAGTATTTTATCTATGTCGATTATGATTTTCTCAATCCCGGCAATCCCATGAGTCTGCCGGTAAGCCTTGGCATACTTCTCCAACTTGCAGTTCCTCGCCCGGTAAATCCGGTCAAGTAATTCATAGGCATAGGAGACGTGCCGCACCTCTACATTCACCTGGTCAAAATCTTCCGTGGTGGAGAGGTCAAGGGCTGCATACGCCACGGATAACCTCGCCATGGTCTTGCGGAAGTCTTCAGAATAGACAATGGGGAGGTCGTCGGCACCGCCGTACTTATCGCTCATGTGCTTCGCCATCTGGCGGATGTAGTGGGCGACCTTGGTATCAATAACGATCTGCTCGGGCTTGAGGTTCCAGGCGAAGAAGATCAGGGCTTGCAGGTCTTCAACTTCCACCTGCTGCGCCGTGTCGGGCTTCTCAGGGAAGTAAATTTTCTCTTTATCCTCGATATCCCAGGACGCGGCGAACATGACAAAATCAATTCGCCTGATCATCATGTCGGGGAAAATGCCCTTGATGGCCTCACACCCGTACCGAAAACTGTCCATGGTGCGTTGCCCTGCATGCCATTTTGGGTTGACCGGGTTGCAGCCGAACAGAACACGGGTTTTGCTCTCGAACACCTTATTCTGGATTTTATCAATGCGTACCAATCCCGTGTCGATCCCCTCTGCCATGGTCTTGAGGTCTTCCGATGCGATGTCCTGAGCCTCGTCCACGATGAGAGCTTGCCTGTTCGCCTTGAGCAAGGCCCCGGCCTTAATCCGCCAGCCGCGGCGCTCATCATGCTCACACCCGTAGGTTATCCCGGTCCTGCTGGCGGTCATACCGCTCACCCGGTTCCCCACCTTGGCGAAGTTGAATAACCCCTCGCTCACCGTCGTCTTGCCGGTGCCCGTGTCGCCCACCACGATACCTGTTAGCCACCCCCGGATATTACCTTCCCCCGGAAACTCGAAGCCCAAGGGGGAACAAAGGATTAACAGACACCCGAGATGTAGGTCAGGGCGCTCATAAATTCGGGTCACATGGACAGCCAAGTCTTCCGCAATCTCATCCGGGTCCATCGCCCTGATCTTCTCCAAGTTGGCCCGGTATTTCTCCACGGTGAATGCCTGGTAATCCTCTTCCAGGCGCTCCATCTGGTCTATCAACATAGTGGGCTGCTGGTCCCGAAAGGAGGTGAGGACTCTTCCTGTGGCTTGGTACTTCCCAATCTCCACTAGGCTGCCACCGATGACATAGACGGGGTGCTCGACAAGCTCTATCCGCTCGGCTGCCATGGCGCCGACCACCTGGTGCCCGTAAACCTCCCGGATGGTCAGCCGGTCCTCATCCTTGTAAGTCAGTGCCGGCCGCTTGTCCTTATCGCAGACAAAGGCCCGAAGGTGGTTCTGCAGTTGCCCCTCGGTGGCGCGCACCCCGGCAATCATCAGGCGGTCCCCCAGGGGAATTTCAATCTCCCCCCCGCAGGCCCCCTCGCATCCCTTTTTCCCGTTGCACTTGCTGTTGATCAGGTCCAGGCAATGCGAAACTTTGATCTTGGTGAGGGCGTGGTAGGCGACGGTGTTCTCCCCGAACACTTGGATGGGGACCGTTACTCGTTTTCCGGCGTACTTTCCCTGGTCCACCTGCTCGAAGCTGTCCAAGGTGATCGACGACTCGATATAACTGACGGGTTTCAAGTAGGTGTGCGGCTCGGTCTGAGCGATCAACTCTTTCAGCCGGGCACCTGAGCCCCCGTCCTTAACAATCCAATCGGTGAAGTCCTTGTGCGCCTTATCAATCTTGTCGTATAGCCAAACCACCTTGATACTGGGTATCTGACCCGACTCGACTGCTGGCTTGAAATCAGCCAGGATTTTCGGCACACCTTCCCGGCCCTCTTTATCAGCGTCATAGAGTATGACCACATGGAACCCGTGGAAGTGCCGGACCCATTCTTTTTTGAATGCGGCGACCCCGTTGGTGGATGAGACGGCGAGTAGGCCAGTTTCTTGCTCTACTAGCATGGCATCAAATTCGCCTTCACAAGCCACCACGGTAATTCCCGGAGCGGCTTTAGTCAGGCGGTCAAGCCCCCATAATTTCGCTCCCCCGCACCCTGGCCAATTCAGCGTTTTCGGTTTTTTTTTCGAGTTATGATATCGGACGTTGACCAAAGCCCCGGTTTCATCGAATACCGGGAAGGCGTTACGCTCTTTCTTGAGGTCCCAACCGATCATGTGCTTCGTTAAACTATTTTCATTAAGCCCTCGTTTATCTTTCATGTACTGGACGATCTCGGGAGTGAGGTTTTTCTGGTACGCTTCGATATCTGCCATGGTGGGCGGCGTTTTAAATTCACCACTCTTCCCCCGGCCTTCCCCCGTGAGCACCCCGGTCTGCTTACCGTAAAAATTATATGCTTCCCTGCCGGTCATAAACGGGCTGCCGGTCATCCCGGCCAACATGTCGAAAAATGACCTGGCTCCGTCGCCGGTGGGAGCGTGATCAGTATAAATGCCCCGTTTCGATGGGTCAGGGCTAATATTGATGGCTGCAGAGGGGTTATTGTCTTCTCGGTCGATAGAGTGGACTGATTGCCATTCGCCATCGGCACTACGATATTTTCCTACCACGCCGCCATGCTTTACGAACTCTACAATCGGGTCAATGCGACGCACGATTTCATCACGAGTGGGATTACTTGCCATTCTTACTCCTAAGAAATTCTTCGGTTTGACGGTCTTTCCAAAAGCGTTCGAGTAAAATATGTGTGTACCGTTCAGCAAATTCACGGTCAGGGCAGGGCATAAAATGTACGTTAAACCGTTGACACCAAGCAGCGATAGATCGGACAATCGTTTTTGGTTTTAACCGGGACCGAACAGGAGGCCGCTTGATAATGGTATGCCAATCCGCCTCGATGATTACCGCGGCAAATTGGTAAGTCACCATCCGCTCAAGCTCTCGTTGGAAGCGATCCCGGCCCTGGCCAAAGGTGCCGTAGCAATCAATTAAACTTTTTCTTTCGATGCAGACTTGATCTTCGTATCCCTTGAGAGAGTAATCCCCTGTCCGTAACGTGGCGGTCTCTATCTTGGGCTGCGGGGTGATGCAAGCGAACGTGTACCCACGTTGCTCTCGGGTGTCAACGACGATTATGAACGGCTCCGGTTCGTTGCCCACTTACTTCGACCCCTCCACCCGGGCGAGGTCACCTTTTATTTCATCCATGATCCCCACGGCGGTCCCGGTGGGCTCACAAATCCACCACTGTATGCCGTCCATATCCCGTAGGGCTTCCAGGGAGGAGTCAAAAATCGACCGGATAGCGTGTTCTCGAATCCCCACGCTACCCACGCCAAATTCTAAGAACATCTCTGCCAGGCGTTTATAGGCCAGCCGCAACCGTTGGATTTCCAGGTTCACATCATCGGCGGGGAGCAGGGTGTCGTGCGAGTGTTCCACCATATCTTTCACCTCAAAATGTTTTGGATTGATTGACGAGACGGGTAAGTTCCCGTGATAACAACTCAGCGATCTTGACGCATTGCACTCGAATCTCACCCAGGGCCTTGGCCTCTTGGATGGTATTCGCCGGGCGCTTGGGGAGAGGGGCGATGTTGACGCGAATGGAGAAGTTCATCAGGCGAGACCCTTCCTCTCTAGCCACCGACACAGCCAAATTCCCGCCACCCCCGCCACGAAAAACGCCCAGACAGGGCACCAATCCAATAAAATTAAAAATTCATGAAACATAAGTTATCCCCCTATTAATAAATTTAAAGTATAATCAGGGAAAACAATCAGCCTCTCCCGGAGCATCGAAGTCGTGATCCGGTTGTGACTCAACCCGCAGGTGCGACACCAAACACCCGCCAGCCGCCTATACAAGAAAATCCCGATATCATCGACATAGATGCGCGACCTACCTTTCTCATAAAGGTCTTTGCTCACTTGGTTCCAGGAGCAAACCTTCAAAATTTTCTTTAATATTTCCTTATGATTCTCTCGATAATCTTCATAAGCCATGGTGCTTATCCTTCTTGCAGATAAGGAACTGCGACCCTAAGCTCGGGCTTCAGGTCCAAAAATTTTATTCCAAAAAGACGACCATCCACCCCCCTAAGCTCCATGATTTTTACTGCCATCAGGAGGGGAATCGGCTTGCGGCCTGTGTTGATATGACAAATAAAACTTCGGTCAACTCCCAGGATGCCGGCAATGTCCAGCGGAAGGGGGTGGGGCAAGGGTCTGCGCTTCTCTTTGGCTCTCATGGGTTGCAGTATTATGCCAAGTGGACATAATTGTCAAGAATTTCTTTTTGATTTAAGACTTGACTTTGGCAAGGAATTTAAACATTATGTTCCAATATTAAGACGAAATACCGCCTGTCATAAAGACCTATTGCCCGGAAACGCTATGGATACAATATAATTGACAATTTGGTCCGTTTTCTGCATTATATGGGGTCATGGATGACATCAAACAGCGGAATAAGAAAATTACCGAGACGATCCGGGGGCTTTTGGAAGAAAGTGGGAAGTCCCCGCACCGAATCGCTCGATTGGCGCGAATCGAACCAGCGAACTTCTACCGATTGCTTGAAGAAGAGCGGGAATGGAATCTGGGGCATCTGGAAAAGCTGGCTCCCGTCTTTGGCAAGTCGGTGGAGGAACTGCTTACTGCCACCCGTTCGGTCCCGGTTGTGGAAAGAGCATCCGCCCTGAGAACCTTCCCGTATCCACAGTTGATCCGGGAGCGGTTTGGAAAGGTTAATTATTTGGGCGGAGGAGACATGCTAAATGATCTTTATGCTGTTGAAGTAGATGACCGGTCGATGATGCCAGCCTTTAAACAGGGGACGAAATTCATCGTTCAGAAGGAGTCGTTCCGGAAAATTAAAGATGAAGATATCGTGATATGCGTAGATCAGGTAGGCCAGGCCATGATTTGCTATATCCGTTTGACCCCGGAAACTATCACGCTGAAATCCCTGAATCCGACGATCCCTGATACGATCATGCCCCGCACTCATCTCAAGGTCTGCGACAAGGTACTGGAAGCGATTTATCCGGAATAATTGCACCTGTTCAGATAATTAAACATTAGGCCATTCTTTTATTTCGGGATGGCCTAAAATTTTCTTGACTATTAGGTCCGTTTGACATATTTATGCAGACATAGTTTAAACGCCCCCTGCAGGGAGCCAACAGGCCAAACCAAGTTATCGCAACTTGAGGGCGGCCCCCGGTGATGATCTGCAAGGTGGAAGTCCAAGCCATGTCGGGCCGACCCGGAAGCTGGCTGGGCGAAAACGAATTTAGGTGGGACGCAAATTGCCGATTCGTCCTGGGGATGGTTCACAATCCACCCCGCAAGTCGAAAGGGGAAGGTGGGAGCGACCGACCCCCTTATGTCCCATCATCACGATCTGCACACCCGCAACCGGGGCTCGCACGGCCCCCGCAACCGCCCCCGGTGACCATGATGGGTAAAGGCATGGCGCCGGGGGCTTGGAGGAAAGGAATGAAGGAACGGCAATTAGTCGCCCTGGATAATCTCGGGGAAGGCGCTGCGGCCGAGCTATTTGAGCTTGAACTACAGCGTGTCCTCGACAACATCCAGGACCCCAATACCAAAGCTACGGCGGTTCGGTCGGTCACTCTGACGATCAAAATCAAGCCGGATGAGGACCGGGATTACGGCGCAGTGAGTATCGCTTGCGTCTCCAAAATGGCCTCAGTCAACCCCTACCCAACTCAACTGGTCTTCGGCAAAGAGGGCCAGAAGAACGTGGCCACGGAGTACAACCCGAAGCAGAGCGGGCTTTTTGAGCAGCCCGTGGCGAAAGAGAATGTCGTGCCGATGGCTGGCAAACAGGAGGCGAAATGATTAAAGACGCCCTACAATGGATTAAGAATCAGGCTCCGGTCCAGAATTTGACTTTTGGGGGCCGGCAATACACGGACCAGACCATTGTCCCGGTAAAAGATCCGTCACCTGAACCTCTTTACCTCCACACCCTCACCGGCATTAAAGATTACTATGGGTCTATGGGTAACGGTGGCTACGATGATATTGACGGAGAAGCGACTTCTCTGCATGTCGTGTCTCATGCCGAAGTCCGACTGATCGGCGCTCTCTATGGGGGCTTTCAACAACGGGACACCTTCCTGATCGCCAAATTACCCGAAACCCGCGGCTACCCCTTCGGGCAATGGCAGGACCCGGAGACGTTCATCATTTCCCTGCAGGCCATGTTCGTGCAGGATGAGGCCAGCGCCGCGCTCCTGCGGTTCGTTACTTCCATCAAGGAAGAGGACGGGCGCACTTCTCAGGACGACGGTATCAGTCAGGCCGTCACGGTCAAGAAGGGCGTAACTCTGGTGGCTGAAGAAAAGGTCCCCAACCCGGTCATCCTGCGACCGTACCGTACCTTCCTGGAAGTTGAGCAGCCAGCCATCTCCTGTGTTCTGCGGTTGCGCTCAGGACCCCAACTGTCCCTCCATGAGGCGGACGGGGGCCAGTGGCGGTTGGAAGCGATTCAAAACATCAAGGATTACTTGGTGGCGGCCATGGCTGAACTCGGGCAGAAAGTCCCGGTGATCGCCTAAGTGGATCTGGTCGGCAAACTTTGGTTCAACCCCGAAGAAGGCCAAACCTTCTCGGGCCGCATCACCCTGCCGTACGCGTTACCCGCAGGGGTCTCTATCCAGGCAGTTTTAGTGCCAAAGCCCCTGCGAAGCAGGAAAGAGATGATGGAGTTGCACATCGAAACCCTGCTGGAATTACCACCAGAGCCGCCCAGGCCTGTAGATATTCCACACTTTAAAGGAGAACTTATGAACGAATTCTTCGGTCCTGCGCGGCCTCCCGGTAGACGGGCAAAGGTCATGATCATGGGGGGGAGCGGAACCGGAAAAACCCTCAGCGCCCTCGGCTTCCCCCGGTGCGCGTACATTGATAATCATCGGTCCTCTGAAAATTACCAGACGGCTTATCCCGGCAACCTGTACCTCCCCAAGCCGGGCCAGGTGGCGACGGTCGATTATGTCACTGACGCCATCAAGGCCCTCATGGAGGACCCCGGCGACCGCCTGACCGTGGTGATCGACGATATCACTACATACAACGACCAGGTGGATTTCAAGTGGAATAATCGCTTCCTCCTCCGGCAGCCGGGCAGCAAGGGCCACCATCGGGAGTATTACTCCAACCAGCCGAATGACTACATCCATCCCAAGCGGGAGAAGAACGCCTTTATCCGGCGCCTGCTGGCCATGGATATGAACGTCATCATCATCGCCCGGATGAAAAAGGAATACGCCGGGACTTCCGGTGGCGCCGACTTCATGAAGGTAATCGGTGAAACTTTTGCTGGGGACCCCAACCTTGTTTACGAATTCGACTACATCTTCCATCTGCTCAACGAGGACGAGGGCCGGTTTGCTGAGATTAAGCTGAAGCAACGGGTCCCCGTAGGCGGCAAGCCGTTCCCTGAACGCTTTCCGTTCCTGATTACCGATGAGGGCCGATCTGATTTCTTTGACATCTTCAAGGCAACTGCGCTGTCAGAATACTTCGACACGATGGCGCAGAAGGTTAAGGACCCGGTGGTCGAGGCGGAAGGCGGCGGCGCGGTGAAAGAAGACCATCCGGCTGAGGTCGCCCAACCTTCCGAGACTGCCTCAGAACAGACAACCGCAACCGCGGCGGACGGAACCAAGAAATCCGAAGAGGCCCAGCCTCCGGCTGGCACTTCCGATAAGGTCACCGAGGCGCAACTGGATCAGATCGTGGCCCTCAAGCAGAAATTCAACATCCAGAAGCCGGAATGGGAAAAGGACCTCAAGCTGTACGATGTTACCAGCGCCCTGGATCTGACCGGTGAGCAAGCGGAGAACTTCATTAAGTACCTGGAAAGCGGCAGGGTCCCGTTTTAATCACCTTTAACCCCAAACCGAAGGAGAACAACACCCATGGCAGAAGTTGAATATTTGGATGATAGCCTACTCAACACTTCCGTCAGTATGAAGGGAGTGGATTACGAGTCCATCGAGAGCGGTGGCCAGCCCTCCCCCGGCCAACACCTCGCCAAGATCAAGAAGGTTAAAGCGCAGAAACAGGACTGGAAGGACTACACCGGCGCTCAGGCCGTCATTCTGTTCACCATTATCGACGGCCCCGACAAGGGCAAATCAGCCTACGACCGCATCCCCATCGAGCATGAGAAGGAAGAGGACTGGAAGAAAAACAAGCGGCTCCTGGTGGCCAAGCGGGCCGGGTTCATCTCCCGGGAGGATAAGGCGACCGTTAACGTCAACTGGAAGCTCCTGGAGGGTATGACTTTCCTGATCGAACTCGAAGCCAATGATTACGAAGACAAGGTGACGAAGCAGATCAAACACGGTATCCAGTTGAACCCCTTCAAGAGCTACCTGGACCCGGCTACATATAAGGCAGCCGGGAACGCCGGGGGACAGACGACGGCGGGAACCAGTAAGGCACCGGCTAAGTACGCTGATATCTAAAAGGGCCTCATGGAAACGATCACCGGCACATTATCAGACATCAGATTTGCCAAGAACGGCTTCCTCATAGGCATGCTGTCTTCCGGGGACCCCGTTCTTGGCAATATGGCGGAACCCGTCATCGGTCAGGATTATCGCCTGGCCGGTGATTGGGTTGAAGACCCTAAATGGGGGCGTCAGTTTCGGTTTGAACGGTATTCTGCGGAAACTCCCCAAGATCAGGAAGGCATTTTTCGGTATCTGGTTAGAGTGGCCCGGTGGGTCGGCCCCGCGGTGGGGCGCCAGATCATCCATGAGTTCGGAGACGATGCCCTTACCATCTTGAAGCAAGACCCCCAGCGGGCCGCCGAAGTCATCAAGGGGCTCACTGTAAAACGGGCCCAGGAGATTTCCCAGAACCTGCTGGCCAACGAGGACCGGGAGGCAGCGGCGGTAGAGCTTGAAACTATGCTGGGCGGCCACCATCTCCCCAAGAACTGTATCAATTATTTAATCGAAACACACCACTCTGACGCTCCGGCCCGGGTACGGAAGGACCCATACATGACCCTAATGGACGTGCGCGGTGTCGGGTTTGCGTCGGCTGACCACGTGGCGACTTCCATTGGGTATGCTCCGGAAGGGCCGGAACGGCGTCAAGCGGCATCACTCTACGCCCTAATGGAAGCTGCGGCGGCCGGCCATACCTGGCTCCCGGGGGAGAAGTTCATCGGAGACGTTCAAGAGTTGATCGGCTTTCCCCCGGGTTCGGATGTGCGCGTCAAACTGATCGAGGCCGATGCTATCCGGATTAAGGATGACATGGTGGCTTTGGCGCAGTTCGCTGACGATGAGCGAGACGTGGCCGGTGCTGTTCAAAAACTCTTAACCCAGGGTGAAGATTGGAGCCCTCACGTCACCGTTGACCTTCAGGGGTTGGCCCCGGACCAGATGGAAGCGTTCGTGCTGGCCATGAAGCATCCGGTTTTTATCCTCACTGGAGCTCCCGGAACCGGCAAGACGTACCTGCTCCGGCGTATCATCGAGCAATATACCGCGTGGAACAAGCGCATTGCCCTGGCGGCGCCCACGGGGAAGGCGGCCAAGCGGATGACCGAGATGATCGGGGTGCCGGCCATGACTATCCATCGGCTCCTGGGGCCGGAACCGTACCAGTGGAAGGGTGAAATTAAGTTCGGATTCTCCTACGGGATAAAGAACCCATTACCTAACGATGTAGTGGTTATTGATGAATTTTCCATGGTGGATATCTCCCTGGCCGCCAGCCTGTTCCGGGCCATCAACCAGGGGACCCGAGTGCTTATCGTAGGCGACCATTATCAGTTACCATCGGTCGGCCCCGGTGCCGTCCTTCGGGACCTCCTGACGGCCGGCGTCCCCTCTTACGAACTGACCGAGATCAAACGCAACACCGGGGACATCGTGCAGGCCTGCCACGCGATTAAAGACGGCAGGGAAGTCACCCCTTCCCTTGAGTTGCGGCCAGAGGAAGGGCTGAACTTCCGGCATATCGAGGAATCGGACCCGTTCCGGATTCTGGAAATCATCCAGGACCTGACCATTAAACGGTTGCCAGCGAGGGGTTACGATCCGGTCTGGGACGTACAGGTCTTGAGCCCCATGAATGAGCGCACCGCTCTGTCCTGCCTGGATATTAACACCCTGCTGCAGAACGCTCTTAATATGCACCCCCCGGTCCCGGGTACTCCGTTCCGGGTGGGTGACAAGGTGCTGCAGCGCAAGAACAAAATGATCGGTGACGAGTTCGTGGTCAACGGTGATCTGGGAGAAGTGAAGTTCATCAACGACAACGAGATCGGGGTGGAATTCAAATATCCTGACCGCATGGTGAAGATCAAGAGGAAGGCTCATAACCTACAGCTGGCCTACTGTTTGACTTACCACAAAATGCAAGGCAGTGAATCCGCAGTAATTATTCTTCCCGTTCATTCCTGTTTCGGCGGGTTCTTCAACCGTGAACTTGTCTATACCGCCATCTCTCGGGCCCGGGATATCTGCATTACCGTGGGCGAGTGGGATTCTTTGGAAGCTGCAGCCGGCCGGGTGAGTAACGGGAGAAGGATTACTCGGTTGGCGGAAATGTTGAACATTAAGCCGATTATTAATGAATTTCCGGAATTTGGTGGACCAGAACCAGAAGACGAAATTCCTTTCTAAGGGGGACCAATGATAAAAAGCCTATCCATTACCAATTTCATGCAGATCGAGAAGTTGGAACTCGAACTCGCCGCACCTCTTAATTTCATCGCGGGCCAGAACGAGGCCGGCAAGTCTTCCATCCGTGATGCGTTACTCTGGGGTTTTTGTGGTCAAGCCCGTGGCCTCAAAACCCAACAGGAACAGGCCGCAATGATTCGGGAAGGTGCCAATGTAACGGAAGTGTCAATTTTTATGACCAACGGCCACGCCTTCACCCGGCGTAAGACGCTGAAAACTTCCGCGCAGGTCCTGGGGGATGTGCCTGATATCGGCTTGGCCCCGGCGATTTTGATGGACCCCTTCACTTTCCTATCTTGGCCCGAAGCGCAACGCAGAGAATTACTCTTCAAAGTGATCCCTGGCTTGGCCCCCACGGAAGATAATATTCTTAGCCGTATTTGCCGGTGGCCCGCGGTGGAAGCAATCCAGACAGACGATGAAAATACTCAACCTTTAGCGACCTCTCCCTTGGGTATCATCAAGTCCGTCTCCAAAATGGCCGTATCCCATGGCTTCCCTGGGGCAGAAAAAGAGTGCGTGACCAAACGCCGGGAGGCCAAGCGGCTCCGGGATGAGTTCAAGGGCGCCGTAGAGCCGGAGAAGATCATTGTCATTGATGGTAAAGAGTACGATATCCCCACCTTGAATCTTCCGGCTATCGAGGCCACCTTGAAGGACCTGCAGAAAGAGAAGGATGGTCTGCTTCGCCAGAAAGGGGCCGGGGAAGCTCGGGCGAAGCGGTTAGCAACGGTCAAAGGTCAACTGGAAAAGATCGGAACTCTCCCCCCGCCTCCCCCCGATAATTTCATTCAACAGTTACAACAGGACCTCGCCGGCAACAAGTGTGCTCTGGAGATCAACACCGAAGAAATGCAACAGGCCATGGTACAGGAACAGTTCTTCCCGGCCACTTGCCCTGTTATCACCCTGGAATCTATGGCTTGCCCTAAAGCCGGGGGCAGGGTGGGGAGTGCGCCGGTTGACCCTGGGGTGATTGAGTCCTTAAAGGCCAACCGACAAGGATTGATCAAGGCCGGAGACGAGATCACAATCAAACTGGCCGAGGCCAACAAGCAGGTTACTGAATACCAAACCGCAACGGCCCGCAAGGCGTCCCTGGAAGAAGAACTGGTCAAGTTGGCAACCGAGCCCGATGCCGGCGCCGACTTGGACGTTGAGATCGCTACCCGCCAGAACCGGATTAACCGGGGCAGTGCTTTCGAGAGGGCTGCTTATGATTACGATATCGCCTTGGGTATCTACAAGGGCCAGATGGAAAAGCTGGCGGCCGCAGAGCAAGAAGTCATTATCTATGACGCCCTGCAGAAGGCTTTGGCGCCAGACGGTATCCCGTCCCAGATGATCGCTGAGGCTCTGGATGGGGTCAACGATCTCTTGGACGAGGCGGCTACCTACCTTTTCCCAGGTCGCTATTTGCACCTCACCGGGGATTTGTCGATTGTCTTGCAGAACTCCCCCTACGTCACCTTGAGCAAGTCAGCTAAGTATCGAGTCGGCGTCGCCTTTCAGTACGCCCTCTCCCGCTTGGTGGGTGCCAGGATACTGCTTATTGACGAGGCTGATATCCTGGACACAGAACACTTTGAGGCGTTCTACAATTTCCTCCTGGCCCACCTTGAAAATTTCGATCAGATCATGGTGTTTATGACCGCTGACTGTATCTACGATGTTTTTGGTGATCCCAGAGCGCAAGCATGGTGGCTTGCAGACGGCAAACTGACACAGGTGGCAGCATGAATGGTACTGTTTCCAAGCGTCTCCGGCGCATCGCCTACGAGGGCCGAGGCCATCATCCGGGACCCGTGCAATATGGCCACACCAAAGCGAACCCCACCACGATCATCGCTGACCAGCACCGCCAGAAGTACCAGCGGTTGAAAGGGCTATACCTGGAACGGGTGTTCACGCTGGATGGAGGGGTGAAGGTATGATCTGCTTTTATCACCGCGGCGACCTCGATGGTCACTGTTCAGGCGCCATCGTGCGGCACAGGTATCCGGAGTGCAAGATGGTGGGAATTGACTACGAGGATGAGTTCCCCTGGGCGGATGTGTCTCCTGGCGAAGATGTTATTATGTGCGACTTCTCCCTGCCTATGGATCAGATGGAAAGGTTACGGATACTCTGTATCCAGCCTCAAATCTTTTGGGTAGGTGGTAAGCCACACCATAACTTCACTTGGATTGACCACCACAAGACCGCCATTGATAAGGCTCGGGAAGCCGGTTTTGTGACTCCGGGGCTCCGGGTGGTGGGCAAGGCTGGGTGTGAACTCACTTGGGAATACCTTTTCCCGGATGAGCCGATGCCCTGCGCCGTATTCCTTTTGGGTCGCTACGATGTTTGGGACGAAAGGAATGTTCTTTGGACTTCTGACATCCTACCTTTCCAATATGGCTTACGGAAAGAACTTACCGACCCTGCTAATCCCGATACCGCAGGGACTTGGGAAATGATTTTACGGGCTGCTGAATTTGAACCAATTTTTGAGGGTCTTATTGGGGAAGGTAATGCCATTCTCACCTACCAGCACCAGCAAGATGAAAAGCTCATGGCCCGCCATGCGTTCATTACCACCTTGGACGGCATTGCGGCCCTGGCCGTAAACAATGGCCCCGGTGGGAGTATGAAGTTTGAACCGGCTCCCCCGGGGCACCATCTGTTTTTCATCTCCTTCGCCCGGCTCCCTGGCAAGAAGTGGCTCGTCAACCTCTACACCTTCCGAGACGATGTGGACTGCGGAGAGATCGCCAAGCGTCACGGCGGCGGCGGGCATCGAAAAGCGGCCGGCTTCATCTGCACTCAACTTCCTTTTGAGATTTGAGGTGGATATGAGCAAGCCCAGCAAGCCCCTTTCCCACCAGGAGATCGAGGGAGTCCAGATTCCTTATGGATATTGTCATTGCGGTTGTGGGCGAAAAACTCCGATGTACCGTCAAAATTCTGCAATTAATGGTGCAATTAAAGGAGAACCACGGAAGTATCTAAATGGACATCATGTCCGCAAAGGTAAAGAGTCTGCTTCTTGGAAAGGAGGAAGAATTATACAACAAGGCTATATAATGGTTGCTATGCCAGGTCACCCGAGAGGGGATAAGCAAGGTTATGTACCTGAGCAATATCTTATAGTTGAAAACATTATTGGCAAAATTCTCCCTCTTCATGTAATCATCCACCACAACAATAGGAAAAGACATGATAATTCTAACAATAATCTTGTGGTATGTCAAAATGCCAGCTATCACTCCCTGATTCACGAAAGAGAAAAGGCATACATGGCGTGTGGTAATGCTAAGTGGAGAAGTTGCCAATTTTGTCATTGTTATGATGACCCTAATAATATGGTAGATGCTAAAACCCATTATTACCATAGGTTATGTAAAAATTCATACCAAAATAACAGGAATAAACTAATAAGAAAAGGAATATGGCAAACATTTCAACAATAACACCAACCGGCTCCCTATCCTCCCCCGGAGCACCTGTACCCGGGGACCAAGGCGGACTGTCTTCGAGCGCAGCGAAGGTCCAAGGCCGCGGGGCGCAACATAGCCGGTTCCGGTCATCAGCGGTCTAAGTTCTGCCAACAGGGCCTCGTACCCCGGGGGCTGAATCGGGGTTACTTACTATTTGGAGAAATGTGGGTCGATGAGATGGTGGCTCTGACAACGGAACTTGAAGTCAAGGGGA
The DNA here is from genome assembly GCA_041653315.1 of Candidatus Micrarchaeia archaeon. Classification (NCBI taxonomy): domain Archaea; kingdom Nanobdellati; phylum Microcaldota; class Candidatus Micrarchaeia; species Candidatus Micrarchaeia archaeon. Next base: position 15,142 of record JBAZFO010000020.1, read on the forward strand.
TTATTCTTGCAGCGCAGAAAGTCTACGGACAATGCTCCTGGTGCATTTGTAGAAGGCAAATAAAACCATGTCTACCCCGAAGAAAATCTACCAGCCCCGGATCTGTGCCCTGGCATCGTGCGGGGTGGAGTTTATACCTACGCGAGGCTGGCAAATTTACCATACCCCAGAATGCCGGAAGGCCGCGGGGAAAGAGAAACGGACGGTCGTTTGCCCGAGATGCGGGATGGTGATTGGAGGGAAGTAATGATGACCCGAGATGATAAGGCTATAGTGAATTTGGGAGAACTGGCCGCTGAGAATATTAAACAGGTGGAAGTCCTCAAAGCCCAACTTGCCGTAGCCCAGGCCTATCTTGCGGTGGCGGAGGAAATCAAGCTAAGATTGGCTGCTGCTGAGGATATGATCCAAGGATGGCTTTATAGCGGGTTTGAAATTGCTGAAGCTGAAGCCTTCCTTGCCCCTCATCAGGCTCAAGAGGAGACGGTGGCGGTTGATTCAGAAAAGTGCCCGTACTGTAAAGGTATTGGCAAGATAAACGCTTGGCTGCATGAAGGGGTAGAGCGGATAGGTTGCCCGCATTGCGAAGGGACTGGACTCAAAACCATCCTGGAGCCGAAAAAATAATGGAACCCCTCCTTGATGTGAAGCAAGTGGCCGCATTATTGCATCTTTCAGAGGCAACGATCTATGCGAGGGCAAAGGACCTGGGCGGGTTCTTTCCCGCTGGGATCAAACGACTTCGATTTCGGGAGGCTCAAATTTATGCCATCATGGAAGGAAGGAAAGACGTATCGGGCGCAGTTCCAGTTCCAGGGGACACGCCACGGTCAGAGCGGCTTCGCCAGCAAGAAGGAAGCCGACAAGTGGATCATCTTGGAGAAGGAGCGGATGGAGAAGGAACCAGACGAGCCCGCCTCATTGCCGCCGGCCTGCTCCCCCCTGACCCTGGGGGAACTGATGCTGGAGTACATGCACCTGGCCGAAAGGACTTTGGCACCAAAAACCATCGCTTACCGAAAAACCGTCTTCAGGCGGTTCCTCCAAGAGGTCGGTGACATCCCGGTAGCCGACATCACGATCAAGATGATCGAGCGGCACCTGCTCGCCAGGCCCACCAACCATAACTTCAATAAATGCCGGGTAGAACTTTGTCGCTTATTTTCCTGGGGCCAACGGCGCCAGATGATCACGTTTAACCCTGTCCTCCTAGTGGATCGTGTGCCTGTGGACCGGGCTAAGAAAGTTATCCCGACACCCGAAGAAGTGGTTAAGATTCTCTTGGCGGCCGGCCCTAACCGCCCCCTGCTCCTGGTACTCTTTCACACGATGGCCAGGATTGATGAAGTTCTCCGGCTGACCTGGGAGGATGTGAACTTTACTGAGAAGTGGGTGAAGCTCTGGACCCGGAAACGGAGAGGGGGTAACTGGGAATCGGACCTCATGCCGATGAATGAGGATCTGGAAAAGATTTTATGGTCCCTCTGGCAATCCCGGGCGCAAGACGAGTGGGTATTCTTCAATGCCAAAACCTACACAAGATATCTGTACCGCCCAAAAATCATGGGAACTATCTGCAAACACATCGGGGTCAAGAAGTACGGGTTCCACACCCTGAGACACTTCGTTGCCAGTTACCTTTTCGACAAGAAAAAAGTTAGCCTGGCCGTGATCTCGAAATTGCTCCGGCACAAGAATCTTCAAACGACCGAGCGGTATCTGCAAGCTATCGACCCGCGGTTTAGGGAAACGATGAGGTTACTTGAAGGGAATGCTTTGGCTGCGTTGAGTGAGATTGACGTGGCCGCAGAGGTTTAAGATAAAATTGGGGACTGACCAAGCTTCTGTAACTTAATCAGCCCCCTTTGTCATGAATGAAAAACGATTCTACCACAGGAATAAACGTAGTACAGGATAGAGCGCATGTCAAGGTATAATAAAGGGAATTGGGTGTATTTTAGGTTAAATTTTTAACGGAGGTGTAGAATGGAAAAAGGAGATGAAGTAAAAACTAAAAATAATTTGGAGGCCTTCTGTAATCTTAGGATGGTTGTCAGAAAATGGCAGTGTTTGACTATCCTTTGCGAAAGTTGTCATGGTCATATCCAGAAAGGACAATTATATGGCAGACTTAAAGACGGATATGTCAATGTTTGCCTTAACTGCTGTGAACCAATCGGGGTCGGCGATGATCCGGATTACCCGACAAAGCGTAAAAGTTAAATAATTTGAACCACAAAAACAACTATTACCGGAAAAGTTTACAAGAAAGAGGGGTCAAAAAACAAAATCGCACGAAAAAATGCACGAGATGATAATTGGAGATTTGCCATATTCCCTAACCCCTTGAATTTACTGGCGCGCCCGGAGGGATTTGAACCCCCGACACACGGATTCGTAGGTCAATGGTCTATGTCGCCATGACCCGTTAATACGCATGGTTGCTATGTCATAAATTCCAAGAGGTCTAACTTATCGTGTATTTTACGATAAGGACTGCACGGATTTTACACGGAGTACCCTACTATGTCCAGGAATTTTGCGGGTGGTTCAAATTATTGATAGAATATAGAGTGAGGTTTGATAATGACAAAAGTGGATACCTGTTATATTTGCGGCAAAAAAGTGGAAGGAACTCCTATTTTTAATTGGTCAGATGGCTATAAGGTTTATGACTTTGGAGATAATTATGATTTTTCTGCCAATCATGAAAAAATAATATGCGATGTCTGCGGAGATGTAGTGGATAAATTTATAGAGTTCCTGAGAGATAAGGTTGAAGGGGTGTAATTCCACTAGTCTCACCCGAGCACACAGATCGCCCTGCCCCGCTAGGGAAAGGAGAAAGGGAATGGATGATGGTGGATGGGTTAAAGGGCAATCAGTTATAAGCTGCGATATGGACTTAGAATATGCCAAAAAGGGGACTACGACACAACTCGCCGCAGCCCAAACTCAGTTTGCCACCCTCGAAGCCGACCATCTGGAATTAGGGCAGCTTCATACCAAGACTGTGGTGGAATTGTACCAGGCCCAAACCAGGATTGCGGTACTGGAAGCCGACCTTGAAACCGAAAAACTATGCTTCAAATCCCTCTCGGAGCATGTTGAAGCACATGAGGGGGATTTGAAAGAGCAACTCTGCCAATCCCAGGAGCGGCTTGCCGAGGCGGAGGGCTATCTAAGAATCTATACAGCCCTAATACCTGATAAAACAGTCGAAGCATTCCTCGACCACGCCCCCACGGACTTTGTGATGGTGAAAAGGGAGGATCTTAGTTGGGCCGAAGCTGTTGTCAGAGCAAAGGCTGTAGAACTGGACAGTCCTTCAGCTTTTGAATTGGCTGACCGCCTCAACGCCGCCTGTAAGGGTAAGGAGGTTGGGGATGAGTGAGGAACAAAGGTGCCCGTTTTGTGGGGAAGAAATAACTGAAAACATCGTGGTCGATATAACTTCTTTTGCTTGTGGAACTGACCATTATGAAGGAGAACAACCAAACTTTGAACGCGGTCCCTTATGCTACGAAGCCCAACTCGCCACTCTAACCCACGAAAACAACGAACTCGGGGCATCCCTGGCCGTGGAGAAGATCAAAACGCAGAACCAAGCCGCTATTCTCCGCAAGTGTCTGGAGGTGGTGGAAATAGCTGCTGAAGGTAAAGTAATCAGCAGAGGGTGGGAATTGATAGACAAAGCCGCCGCCCTCCTGCCGGAGCTAAAGCGGTGGGGGAAGGAGGTAATATGAGTAAACATACGCCTGGACCGTGGGAAGTTATCTTTGAGGATGAAGGAGAAGGCCATATTATCCACATGGCAACTGCTATTGAGAATCCAGGATATTTTCATTCAATCCATGAAGTTAGATACGACCATGGAGTAGAACCTGAAGAAAAAGGATTTGAAGAGGCGGAAGCCAATGCACACCTCATAGCCGCGGCCCCGGATTTGTTGGAAGCCTGTAAAGCTATTCTTGAAGACATAGAAGATACCTTAGTTGACTGTGATAGCCCTGGCACTCGACAAACATTGGAAATTCAGCGCGACTTTCTGCAAGACGCTATCAAAAAAGCTGATGGAGATATGCCATGAGAAATCCTGGACCAAGAGACCCGTTCGGAATGAAGCCACTATCTTTTCAAACCGTTTCTGCTCTTTATCGTGCTCTCAAGAGGCTTTTAGGCGCAACTAACCCAGGCAACGCAGATACACACGAAAAAAACTGTATGTGCGTCATCTGTGAAGCCCGCAAAGCCATAGCCAAGGGCAAAACCGGCCAAGTTGAATGGCTTCTGGAATACGAAAGAAGATAACCACATCACCCCCAGGCGACTTGCATCCTCGCGTAAGCGACAAGGCATAGACGCCGGTCGCTCTCGCAAAGGCCCTCATGCTCATCGGCAAAGAGGTTTTCCCGCTCTTTGACGGATGATTCGTAGATCCTCACCGGGGCTTGCGGTTCTTCCCCTAACTTCACGCCCTTGAGCTTGCCTTCCCAGAACCAGTGATAGGGAGTGGTCCGGCTCACCCCGAGCCTACGGGCCACCTCGTTAGGATGCAGGAGGCGGTCAGGGGAGTTCAAACCCGCACTCTAAACAGATATAGGAATACTGCTTTGTCGTGGCCATCTCCTTGTACGGGGTTGCCCTACCTGCTCTCGGTTCATCGGATAGGACTACGGCGGTTAGAACTTCTTTCCTGAACCACTCGCCTTTGCACCGGGGGCAGGGCTTGAGGGTCATTTCCAAGCGTCTTCAGCAGCCTTAGCTTTTTTTTGAAAGCCAATGGCCTCAGCAAAATAATTTGTCACCTTATCCCAAACGCTCATGGGCGTGGCCTGGACTTCCTCAAGAGTAAATTCAGGCACCCATGGAGCCGGGCCAAGGTCAATTTGTGGGCGGGGCGGACAGTTGGCGCAACTTACGCAGAAGATCATGCACCCGCTGAGGATCGCCACTCTGAATAACCTCTTTGATTTCATCCTTGTGCTCCTTTGTTTCAATGTCGATCTTGGCCGCCTTCTTGAAAAATTCGATGGTGTCCTTTTGGGTTGACACCTCTTGCGTAAGCAGGGCGTTCTCAGAGCGGAGGTGCGAAACGTAAAAATACCCGCCCCCCACCAAGCCAGCGATAAGCAGGCCCCCGATGAGGTAGGCCCCGATCTTGGAAAATAGGAAACTGAGAATCATTGCACCACCTATTGCGTTTTATCGCCATTTAATCAATACGAAACATTAACCAATCCACCCAGTTACCCGCTCTATTGCGTCAAGTTATCACTCAACGGGGCTTTATTCGGTGCAATGGGGGGGATATCGAACTATTCGAGAATTTCGAATAGTTGTTCATTTACCTCTCCGGTGGCAGGACACGGCCCCGCCAGACTCTAACTCCGCTGTTGATGCCATAAATCCCCGCCATGGTGCCCGTGAGCGTTACGATATGCGACCAGATACCAAGTTTGACCCCCAAGGCTTCCAGCGCCACCAGCGCCGGGAGGTAAACCAGGATGAGGACACAGAGGCAGAGGCGGGAAGCTGAGAGTTGACCGCTTGCCGGGTCCGTCCAAAGCTCCGTGACTTTGCGTTTGCTCACCGTTGCCACCCCCGTTTAATCCAGCCGCCGACAGCGGCCAGGAGGACGTAGAGGATTAGGTAGAGCGTGGAGCAGATGCGTTTCATTTTGGCAACCTATACCCAAGCACCCGTTCCATCGGGAAGGTAGCCAAGCACACCTTATCGCCCTGGTTACCTCCCAGAAGGGTTACCTTGTCGTCTGTCCAGTCCATTAAAAATCCAACGTGCCCGGAGCTTACTCCCCGCTCAAGGATGCACACAGCCCCGGTCCAATCCTCATTGTCAATCGGCTCCCGGCCCCAATTCAGATAAGACCGTGCCCAGGCTGATTTTGTAGACTTCACCCCGGCCTGTTCCAGGCACCAGGTGACAAAAGCGGAGCACCACGGGGTTTCATCGTTTTGGTTGTCAGGTTTGCCCAGGGTGGTCGCCTTGAGGTATTCCACCACCCGCGGGTTATCGCCGGGGCCGGCTGTCTCTGCCACTCCACGTTCCTGCTTTGCAATTTCTAACCACGGTTTATCCATCGTCTCCACCATCCTTTCTTCTCTGGCAGCCCCATAATCTCTTCCCGCACACAGGACCGGATAAAAAGCACCTTACCCCTTGCGTCCAGGTGTGCCCAAGTATCCACATCATCCACGGCCCGCTTCCAACCCCGGCTGACCGCTGCAACCGCCATCATCTTTTGTTTGTGGTTCAAGGTAGCCCCATGTTATTTCCCCTGAAGCCTCATATCCTGGTTTAACTTTAATTCCTTCATACAGAGGTCTTGGGCATGATCATTATTCTCGATTCTTTCAATTCGGGCCATTGCCATGGTAAATTGCCAGGTTAAATTGGCCACCCCTAAAGTGGTCAGGCCAGTGATAACCAGAATCGCAATGTTTAGAACCCATGCG
>JBAZFO010000021.1 GCA_041653315.1 Candidatus Micrarchaeia archaeon
TATTGGAATTATCCTTATTGTTTTTTTAATATTTGGTTGTGTAGGAAGAAGTGATATACTTTACAATACTACTGGTGCAAATAGAGATGTATTATATGATTTAAATGGTTCTCAAATGGGTCTTGCTCCAAATCAAACAAATTATTCAAACTTATTAGAAGATTTTTGTGTCGACTCCGGAGTGTGCATTTCATTTATATGTAAAAATGAAAGCAGCCAAATTTTAGGAATTTCTTTACCTTGGACTGATAAAGCCCTCAAGGGGGGAGAATGTTATATAGTGAGAGGATATGCCACAAAAGATAAAGCACCAGAAGTTAATACTAATAGTTATTTATTAGAAAAAAGAAAAGATGAAATTAATGGTGAGTATGATTTTTTTAGAATTGGTACTGGTTCATCGTTTTTAGAAGGAATATATGCTGATTACTATACAAACTGCTCTAATACTATGCACCAAAAATGGTTGATTTCAAATTCAGATGATACATTATATCCATTTCCTGAAAGAGCAAGATTAGAGTGCATGCTTGAAAAAGGCCAAATTCCTATGATTGTTATTCCAAAAGGAGAAGCTGATCTTTCTTATACTTATAATCCACTTAGAGTTGGGAGATTAACTGAATTAGAGCGTTTGATAAATACCTCTTTTAAAAATAAAGATGGAGAATCAATAGGTCCAGTGATAATTGTTTTAGAAGCAGGAGCAAATATATCTGATGCTCAATATGTTTATTGGGAAGCTCGTTTATTAAAAGAACAATTCCCAGAAGTTTTAATTGCAATAGACCCACCAAAAGAAAATAGAACAGAATTTTTAAATATAGTTATTAATGGGGATCATCCAGATATTGTTGGAGAAGGATGTCAAAATAAATATTATAATTTAGATTCAGATCCAAATATTAAAAAACATGAATATTGTGTTGATTTAATTGCAGAGGATATTATTTTTAATGATTTTGATAAATGCAATGAAAATTATGTTTTAGTAAAAATTTTTGAAAGAGGATTATCTAATTTAAAATTATATTCAAAACCTTCTATAGTTTTTTCTTTTGCAGGTAAAAAAGGAGAAAATTATGATAGTTCTTGTTATTGGTTTGATACTGATATTGCAAATACTTATGAACTTTTAATGCGTGAAATTCCTTTTTTAACACATGCAGGATATTTAGCAGTACAGCAAGGTAATCCATCCTACATGTTAGTTAATTCAAATGCTAATGAATTATGCAATACAGAAGAATATTCTTTATTACAGAGAACAAAAGAATTAGCATTTAAAGTATGGATGGTTAATACTTGGGGATATATAAATTCAGGTTCTCATTCTCCTTTAGTTTTTTCTGATACTGGCGGATATAGCAATGATTGTTTAGGTTTAGTTAATATACAATGGTTTGTACCAGATGAATATTTATTAGATGGAAATGAAAGAAATATTTCAGATCTTAATTACTCATTTTATGATTCTCATTACGAAGAGTTATACACAAAAGGAGATTTATCTTTTAGTTTTGATTCTTCAGAAGATTTTAATAAATGTTCTCCATGCTTTGTTTGTGGAGTATTAAAAAAATCTTCTGGAAGTGTAGATGTTCTTATAGGCTCTCAAACTCCAGTTGTTCAATGTAATATTTTTAAAGACAGAGATACTGTTGATTTAACTAGTTATGCAGATATTTACGATTTAGATACTTATTCTGTTTTGGCTCTTAATGATGTTAATTCTGGGGTAAGTAATATTGAAGTTGAAAAATTTTATGCTTCATATAAAGAATGTAAATATAAAATAGATAATTCCTGGGATTTATTGAATATTAATGAGAAATCAGCTTCCTGGGCTTTAATGGTTTTAGCTTATCATGATTATTATTCTGTCAAAAGTTCTGGGCAGAATTCTGGTTATTATTGTAATAGATTTATAGATACTTATTTATCTTCAGGTTCTTCTTATAATTTAGAAAATTATCTTGGTTCACCTGGAGTAAGAGATACAATAAATGGAAATGCAAAAAGCGCTTTAAGGTATTATAGATCTTATATAAATAGTTGTGAAGATTTTTATTATAAAGACAGATGTTTTTAAAAAATAAAATTAAGAGTAATTAAAAAATATAAAAAAAGAAAAAATATGAAAAAACAAGAAAATAAAAAAAGAGATTAAAGTTCTACTTTTATCTTTAATTCTTTTTTAAGCTCTCTATATCTGTTTCTTATAGTTACTTCGGTTACTCCTGCTACATCTGCAACTTCTTTTTGTGTTCTTCTTTCACCATACATTGCGCTTGCTATATAAACAGCTGCTGCTGCTACTCCAGTAGGTCCTCTTCCAGATATTAAGCCTTTTTTAACTGCTTTTTTTAAGATTTGAATAGATCTTTCTTGTACTTTTCCGCTTAATTTTAAGGAAGCACAGAATTTAGGTACATAACTTCCTGGATTTGTTAATGGTACACTTAAATCTAATTCTCTCCTTATAAATCTATAAGCTCTGCCTATTTCCTTTTTTTCAAGACCAGCAACTCTTGCTATTTCATCTAAGGTTCTTGGTATTTCTTGTAATCTGCATGTTGCATATATAACTGCTGCTACTACACTTTCAATTAATCTTCCTCTAATTAATTCAGCTTTAACGCATTTTCTATATAATAAGGCAGCGCTTTCTCTTGTACTGTCTGATAAGCCTAAATATGAAGCAATTCTATCTAATTCACCTAAAGCTATGGCTAAATTTCTTTCCATTGATGATGCAATAGAAGCTCTTTTATGCCATTTTCTAATTCTATGCAATTGAGCTTGTTTTTTAGGTGATATTTTAGCACCCCTAATATCTCTATTATATTGGTCGATTTCAGTAACTAAACCTTTATTTGGTCTCATATATTTGATTGGAGCTCCTCCTCTTGCTCTTTGATTTTTTTGTTGAGAATCAAAAGCTCTCCATTCTGGACCTTCATCTGCGATTTCGTCTTTAACTACACAACCGCATTTTTTACAAATAAGTTCTCCTCTTTCATAATCACGTACAAATTCTTCTGCACCACAATTTGGACATTTTTTTGCCATTTATTCACCTCTACTCCACAATTATTTTAAAATAAGCATTAGCTTTATAAATCTTTTGTATACATTTTATATGCGCAAACCTTTATAAATCTTTCTTTTTTTATGGAGTTTTTATTAAAAAAAGCTGTATTTATCATTAATGTATTATCAAATCAACTAAACAAAATAGAAATAGTCTTATACCTATACATTTGAACGTATTTTGAGTAAACTTATTGCACAGAATTCTCTTCATTTCTATTCTGATCTTTTGGTTTTAATTGAGGAAATAAGATTACTTCTCTTATTGATGGACTATTTGTGAAAAGCATTATTATTCTATCAATTCCTATCCCCACTCCCCCGGCAGGAGGCATACCATATTCTAAGGAATTTATAAAGTCAGTATCTACTGGCTGTTCTTCACCTTTCATTTTTCCTTGATTCTTTTGTTCAATAAAGAATTTTTCTTGTAATTTTGAATCTGTTAACTCTGAATATGCGTTTCCTTGTTCTTTACCATTAATAAAATATTCAAATCTTTCAATAAGTTCTGGATTTCCACGTTTTAATTTACATAAACCTATTGTTTCTTTTGGATAATCATATACAAAAGTAGGCTGTATCAAATAAGATTCACATAGTTTATCAAATAATTCAGCAATTGCTAAGCCTCTTTTATATTCATCAAGTTCAATCTTGTTTTTTTCTAATAATTCTTGTAGTTGTTTATCATTTAATGAATCAACATCAAGTTTTGCATATTGTTTAAGAGCTTCTTTCATAGTAATCCTTTTCCAAGGTCTCTTAAAATCAATTTCTTGATTCTGGTACATAATTTTTGTACTTTTATTTAAACATATTGCTAATTTTTCATATAATTCTTCAACTAAATTCATAACATCATTATAATCCCAATATGCAGCATAACATTCAACCATTGTAAATTCTGGATTGTGTGTTCTATCAACATCTTCATTTCTAAAGTTTTTACATATTGTATAAACTCTTTGGAACCCCCCAATTAACAAACGCTTTAGATATAATTCTGGAGAGATAGATAGATAAAATTCAGATTTCCATGCATGTGAAATTGTTTTAAATGGTCTAGCACTTGCACCACCATAAACTGGCTGTAAAGTTGGGGTTTCAACTTCTAAAAATTCTTTTTTATCTAAAAATTCTCTAATAAATGAGATTATTTCTGCTCTTTTTATAAAAATATTTCTTGTTTCTGGATTTATAATTAAATCTACGTGCCTATTTCTAAATCTATCATCTATATCTTTTAATCCTGCCCATTTATCAGGTAATAAAGCAAGGGATTTTGTTAAAAGTGTAATATTTTTTACTAAAATTGATAGTTCTCCTTTTTTTGTTTTAAATACAATTCCTTCAGCACCTGCAAAATCTCCCCTATCTAATAAATCAATTAAATCAAAAGAATCTTGCATTTCATCTTGTTTAGCACATAATTGTATTTTTCCATAGCCGTCATCTAAATCTAAAAAAACTAATTTTCCAAATCTTCTTACAGTCATTAGTCTTCCAGCTATTTTTACATTATCATTTGTTTTTTCTTCTGGGTTTAAAGAATCATCGTATTTTTTATGTAGTTCAATTGTTTTTGTATTTGGATCAAAAGAATAAGCATATGGATTAATTCCAAGTTTTTGAATTTTTTCTAATTTTTCATTTTTATCTTGAATTGTTTTTTCTATTGCCATATTAACACCAATAAATTACAAATGAAAGTGTTTTTATTTCTTTATTATATTTTCATGATATATTTTATAATATTTTTATAGTATATTTTTATTATTTTTTCTTTATTATCCCTTTATTTATTATCTCTTCTTTTGATAGTAATATACATTCATTTAATATTTCTTCTTGTTTGGTATTTATTTCTTTAGGAGTTATTTTAAAATCCATACCTGCAGCATATGGATGCCCCCCACCTATTCCATTGAATTTTTTTCCTAATTTTTCAAGAACTTTTGTTAAATCAACACCGCAACCAACCCAAGTTCTTCCTGATAATTTTAAAATTGAATTATGTTCTTTTGGTGAGATTACAAATACAACATCAGCTACTGTTTCACTTAATACAGTTGATATCTCTCCAGTATATGAAGGACCTATTGCAATTGCAATTATCATTTCATTTACTATTTCATATTTAAATGTTTTAGCAGATTGAAAAAATCCAATGCACTCTTCTTTTGGTAATCTAGGTAAAGATATTTCAATTAATTGTTCGTATGTTTTTTTTATTTTTTTTCTTAATTCGTTTGAAAATGCAAAAGTATTTTTTGAAACTTCTTTATATCTTAATGAATCTGATATTATTCCGCAAAGTAATAGTTCTGCGGTTTCTGAATTAATATGAATATTTTCTTTTTTAAAAAGTTCATATAGAATTTCAGTAGTAGAAATAGCATCTGGTTTTATTATTTGTTTTTTAGATTTTATTTTAACATTTGCAGAATTATGGTGGTCAATTAATAAATCTGCAATTTTATTTTCCATATGGGGAAACATAGATGTATTTTGCCCGTCTAGTACAATAAGATAATCAAAATCAGTTATTTCTTCCCAATTTTTAATTTCTTTATTATATATTTTAATCAGCATTTTAGCATCATAATCAATTCTTCCAAAATGTGCAATTTTTACATTTTTTCCTAATACATTTTGAAGAGCATAAGCTGAGGAAACTGCGTCTATATCTGAATTTGTATGAAAAGTAATAACACATTTTTTATTTTTTAATTCCTTTATCATGTTTTTGCCACCAGTTTTCTAATCCTTTCATTTGAAGAAAAAAGATAAATCGAAACGAATATCACAGTTAAAAATACAACATATATAGGATTAAATATAAATGGCAATCCAAGAGATACTTCCACTGTTTTTATATTTCCATCTAATAAAGCAGTTATATTAAATAAAGAATGTAAAGGAATAGCAATTAATAAACAAGCTATAAATCCAAGTCTAAGATATTTTCTTACAGGGGTATAAGATTTTAAAAATCCGATTAATGCACCAGCTGTTCCAGTTATTGAACCATGTGCTAATGAATTAAAGAAAGATCTATATATAATTAATTGTATCCATGCAAAAAAACCAATTTCAAAGGGATTTGTTTTTGAGCTAAAATAATACCAGTTTTCTACAAATGAAAATCCTACTCCAATAACAAAACCAAAAAATAATCCAGCAAGTGCGTCATCAAATTCATGATGTCCTGACATTATAAATAACCCTATTGCTTTTACAAATTCTTCAATTATTGGAGCTATTAAAGCAGCACTTATCATTATTAATGAACCGCTTGCTAATGAAGAGAAAAATGTAGATATAATTAAATTTCCAAAAAAAGTATTTAATATAAATGCAAATAATGCTGATACAGTTCCAAAGACAAAAAGAGACCATAAAAATCTTAAAGGTTTCATTTCTAAAAACCAAGCTAATCCAAGATATATTAAAGGAAATAAAAATGCAGCTAATCCAGAAATTATAAATACCTGAAGTCCTATATCCGTACCTAATTTATCTATATTTGAAGTTAAAATTGAATAAAATAAGATGCCTATTAATAATATTTCAAAAATCCAGAATAATGGATTAAGTATGATATCTGCAAGTTTTTCTTCGTATGGTCTTCCTTTTAATTTTGGAAAAAATAAAGAGTGCAAAGTGTATTCATTTATTAATAATCCACCTATATGTCTATTAAATGCAGATTCAATTAAAATCATAATAATTAATATAGAAACAAGTGATATTGCAGGTACTAATAAAATATGTGCTTTTGCAATTGATTCAGCAATATTTGATTCATATAAAGACCAATCTTCAAAAAGAATAAAACTTTTACTTATAATTGTATCTTCTTCATCTGATAAAGCTAATGCATAATTTGTATGTTTACTTGTTATACCGGAATATTCTAATTTTATTGAAATATTTAATTCAACAATTGAATTTGCATCAACAATACCCATTGTTTGTAGGGGTTTGTAAATTCCGTTTTCTTCTTTTAATAAATATAATACAAAACGTTTTTCAGATGGATTTACAATTTCTGCAAAAATCTTAATTTCTTCTAAAGAGTTTTCTAATTGTTTTTGTTCAATTATTATTGAAGCATTTAAATCATTATTTAATTGGTTTGAAGGAATATTCAAAACCGAGGAATTTAAAATGGGAAGTACAAGAAATAATAAAAAAAAGATTAATACATTTTTTGATTTCATCTAATCCCTCTTATACTGGAATTGGAAAATATAATCCAAAATATTTAACAACAAATCTGTATATTTTATAGTACCATTTATTGTTTTTCTTAATTACATCTAGCAATTCTTTGAATGCTGCTTTTTCTGCCGGGCCCATTTTACTTTCAGTAATTTTTAAATGTTCTTTTCCATCAACTATTGATTTTTCTTCTTGTTGTCCTATTTGTTTGTTGGCTTGTGCATACCAAGGAGGCAAAGAAGATTTTTTCTTTTTAATTGCTTTTAAAAAATCAGTCATAGTAACGTTTCTCTCATTTCCTTTATGGAATGCTTCTCTCCATGGAATTGCAGCTGCATCATCAACTATTGCTTTCAAATCAGCAGATGCATATCCATAAGTTGCAATTGCTAATCTATTCCAACCTATTACTTTTCCCATTGGCCTTTTTTTAGAATGAATTTTTAAAATTGCTTTTCGTGAAGTGAAATCTGGTTCTCCAACATATATTGTTTTACCTAATCTTCCAGATCTTCTTAGTGCTGGATCAACATCCCAAGGTGCGTTTGTAGCCCCAATTACTAAAACATCTTCATTATTTGCTTCTACACCATCCATTTCATATAATAATTGATTAACAGCTGCTTTCATATATTGTCCGCTTTCTCCCATTTTATCTCTTCGCCCCCCTAGTGCATCTATTTCGTCTACAAATAAAATACAAGGGGCATTTTTTCTCGCTGTTTCAAAAATGTTATGTATATTTTTTTCTGTTCCCCCAACATATTGGTCTAAAACATCTGATAATTTTACATTCATAAATGAGGATTTACATTCTCCAGCTGCTGCTTTTAAAATAAAAGTTTTACCACAACCTGGAGGGCCGTAAAGCATTAAACCCCCGCCACCTAATCTGCCATATTTTCTTGCTAAGTCCGGTTTTAACATAGGATAAACAATATTCTCCCTTATTGTTTCTTTTAATTTATCCATTCCAGCAACATCATCAAAACTCATATCTGGTTTTTCTAATAATTTAACTGCATTTACTCCCTTTCCTTTTTCTCCTCCAGGACCGCCTATTGAAGATGAGGCATAATCTCCCCCATCGTATTTACTTTTTGCTAGATCTCTATGTTGTTTTGCTTCAGTAAAATTAGGATTTAATTCAATTGCTTTATCATAATCTTCTAAAGCTTTGTCTAATTGATTCATATAGTCATAAGCTAATCCTCTTACATGGTATGCTTCTGAAAAATTAGGATTTAATTCAATTACTTTATTAAAATCTTCAATTGCTGTTTCATAATTTTGTTTACATGCATAAGCTAATCCCCTATTATAATATGCTTTTAAATATCTTGGATTTAAAGTTAATGCTTTATCATAGTCTTTTATAGAATTATCAAATTCTTGTTTTCTATAGTATGCGTCTCCTCTATTATTATATATAACTGGATTATTTGGATCTAATTCCATTGATTTTGTATAATCTCGTATGGATTTTGTAAAATCCTTTAGATTATAATAAGCTAAACCTCTTGAAAAGTATGCTTCTGAAAAATTAGGATTAAGAATAATGGCCATGTTATAGTTTTCAATTGCTTTTTCATAATTTGCTTTCTCAAAATAAACATTTCCTTTTTGATAATATGTTTTTGCATCAGGTGTTCCTTTTCTAAGCTCTTCTTTCTCTGGCATATAATTTATATACAAGGAATTTATTTATAAATCTGTCCCTTATTTTTAAATGAAGTTAGGAAAGATTTATAAATAAAGAAATTAATTAAATTTATGTGATAATATGTATAAAAGGGGTCAAAACAAAGATCTGAAAAAAGATCTGAAAAACCGATTGAAACAAAACCAATAACAGAAAATTCAAAAAGTCTTGTTATATTGAAAATATTGAATTCAAATGAAAAGCAAAAATTACCCTTCCAATCATTATTGCAGAAAAAATGAACAAATTATAGGAACAATTGCTGGATTTTTTACAGATGAATTTACTTTATATATTCATTTACTACACATATCTAAAGAGTATAGGAATACTAAAGATTTTTTAGCATTTAAATTGATAAATGAAATGATAAATAGTATTCCAATTAAAGTATCTAAAGTTAGTGCTATAACTTGGGAAGGTAATAACAATAGTTTAAACCTTATGCAACATATTGGTTTTAAGATAATTGGAAAAAAAGAACAGGATATGGTTGATGAAAGAACAACAATTTATTTAGAAGCAGAATTATCCACAGTTAAAGAGAAATTAAAAAGATACATAAGATTTTAAATTAAATTTCTTTATATTTTGGAAATAAATTGATTATTTCAGAAGTTGAATAGACTTTAACTATTTTTTGATTTTTTAATTCTTTATCGTTTGACCATATTGCACAGCGTAATTTTAAAGCTAGAGCAATATATTGTATATCTCCAATATCCGGACATATTTGTTTTGCTTGTTTAATGAATGGTTTGATTTCCTCACAAGGTATAAGTTCAGTTCTTCTTTGGAAAACTTCTAATAATTTTTCAAATTCTGAATCTGTTCTATTGGTTTTCTTTTTTATTTCGTTTTTATACTTTTTAAATTCACTAAGGATAAATTCTGGAGCATATAAATCTAATTCATCTTTAAATAGTAATTCTGAAGTGAGATTATTTTTTATTAATGCTGCAAACAAAATATTTGCATCTATTACAAGTTCCATTTAATCACTAATTATATTTTTTTTCTAATTTTTTATTTAATTCTTTTCCTAAATTCAAAGCATCTTCTTCATTCATAGTACTTTCTTCTTTAAATTTTTCTAAAAATTCCAAATCTTTTATTTTTTGTTTAAATGCTTGTCTAGCTACTTCTGACCAATTTATTTCAGAAAATTCTTCCATTTTATGTTTTAATTCAATAGGTACTGCTAATGTCATTGTTACCATTTTATTACCTCCATTATTTATGTGTATTTATATATATTATGTTTAAATATATAAACCTTTGGTTTTAGAATTTTCCTTTTAAATAATCATAAACAGCTTTTTGCATATCTGAACGTTTTGTAAATCCTAGTTTTTCATATTCATTAAGAAGATAAGGGTGGGGTGAAAAATGCGGGACTGTTATTATATAATCTTCAAATTTAGAAGCAGCTTGAATAATATTTCCTCCCCTATATGTATTTTTATATAACGCAGTATTTTGTGCCCTTTGTATTTGTGTTTTATGAAATGGTTTTTGTATAAAATTAAATTGAATTTTTATATAAATTTTTTCCTTTGTTTTATAATTATATACTTCTTTGTTTCCTTCAAAACCAAGGCATATTGAATTGTCTTCGTTTTTTGTTATTTTAATCTCTTTTTTATTTAATTTTAAAAATAAATAATGTGAAAAAGAAGTTTCATCAGGATATATGTGTTTTGATATTAAATAACAAAATTCATTTTCAAAACCTATTGCTCTTGTTGAATTATGTCTCCAAACAAAAGGCCATTTTTCGTCATTTATAAATAAATCTTGAAAATATTTTACTGGTGTAGAAAAAGCAGTTCTTGGTTCAAATAAAGGAAATGTTAAATTTGGAATTAATTCAGATGAATATAATATTGAATCTTCATCTTTTGCATTTAGTAATTCCTCATCTTTTTTTTGCATTTCTTTAATTAAAGAATAATATTTTGTGTCCTTTATTTTATCTATCCACATTTTATCTACTCTAATTTAATTTCTAAATCAGGTACAAATTGTTTTAATGCTAAAAATAAAGTATTTTTTCTTCTTGTAAATGTTTCTTTATCTCCTTTATCTATTAATTTTACATTTGCTTTTTTGTCTTGTATATCTACATTCACATCTAAATCTTGTGATTTTGCTAATTCTATTATTTTATCTTTATTTTCTTTTAATATTTTTAATAATTTTATTTTATATCTTAAATTTCTACCTGCTAATAAATGATTAAAATCTACAACTACTCTTCCCCCACTTACTGCTTTTATTAGTGCTTTGTACCCATCTAAATCCACTATTAAACCTGGAAAAGGGTTAATTTTATTTTTAGTGAATTGTTTTAATGGAACAACATTGATTAAATCTTTTTCTCGATTTCCAAAAGGTTTTTCAGCAAAAATTTCTTTTTCATCTCCTTCTTTCATATTTTTTAATCCTTCTTTAATCTTATCAGGTAAACTGCTATTTTTTAATTGTAGAAGTAAAGGTTCAGTTCTTTCCTCAACAATATCTTTTGTATCATCATCTTGTGTTGTATATATTATTTGTATTAATTCATTTTCTTCCATATTAAAACCTCCATGATGGATTTAAAAATATTTCATATTAAATCAATTTAAGGTGAATATAAATGGATAAAAACATATTAAAAGTAATTGTATTAGCAATTATTGGACTTTTTGTTTTTCAAATGGTTGGAATTTCTTTTTTACAAAGTTTGAGAGATGATACTATCCCAGATACTGCAAATCAGAATGGAGAAGTATATGTTATTCAAGGAACAACAAATGTAACTGTTTCAAGTTATTCAAGTTATTTAGCAATTTCTGGTGATTTAACTAATCTAAAAGAGATAAGAGAAGATTTTAAAGAAAAAGGGTGGTATGATTCTGAAACATATATTACAAAAAATGAAACTATATTTAATATAGATAGTAAATATGTTAAAGAAGCTTCAGATATATTATTAGAAAAAGGATATTCAACAAGAACTGGCGTAAGTCTAAAATTTCCAGACCAATTAGGAGAGAATTATGCTGATGAAATATATGCAAGTATTGAAACTGTTCCTATTTATAATATTGGAGATCCAATATTAATTGAATTTGCAGCATATGCTCAAGATAATAAAGTGCTACAATTGGCTGGTTTTGATTTAGTTCCGTATTCAGCAACTTTAATTCTTGATTCACGAGTTGAAAAAATTAAATCTACTATATTTGATATTTCTACTGAAGACACAGAAAAACAGAATATAATAAGTGAAAAGTATAATGTTACTTTTGAAGGGAATAAAACTAATATCAAAGTTGATAGTGAAGAATATGATTATTTAAGTTCTATAGTTGAGGATATTGAAATATCCCAAAATTTAGAAATAACAATTTTACCTTCAGAAAAAGATGGAGTATATGAAGCAGTTAATTTTGTGGTTAATTCAAAGGAGAAAAATGAGGTAGGAGATATTATTAAAATTAAAATAACTGGTGTTTTAGATAAAGGAAAAATAGTTAATATTATTGGATATGAGATAGTTAAAGTCTAACAGGCCCTTTTTTTCCTGGAATTCCTCCTCTTGGGGTTTCTCTTTTTTTCTTTTCTTCCTCTTCAATTTTTCTTTGTTTTATTCTTTGCTCTTCTATTATTTGTTCTCTGGTTTTATCTTTTTGTTTTTCTAAACTTTTTTCTAATCTATTTGAAAATAATCCTATTGTATTTTTGAAATCCTTTGCTTGAATAGTTCCTTCTCTTCTTGCTGCACTTGTTCTCAAATGAATATGCACTAATGAACCAATGACTATGCCAGTTGCTATTGAAGAGAAATAAGTTGAGACTGCTGTTTTTGTTCCTGCCATTACTTTAGGTCCAAATAAAGGATAAAGTTTTTTTTGTGCTATAAGCCCGCCTGTGGTTAATATTCCAAACATTACCCAATTTCTTACTGGGTGTTCCATTGCATTTGAAAATTTTTTCATATATTCTTTTGGGTTTTTATACATTTTTTGCATTTTTATTTCCATATATGTTATAGGTCCTAAAACAAAAGGATATCTTAATGTTAAATATGTTTGTAAAGTTGCAATAGGAACTTTATATGATAAAGATTTAGTGAATTTCCATATTTTTTGTCCTTCTTTTTTTACTTGCCCGCTTCTTGCTGCAATTAAAACGTCTTTATATTCTTTTTCAAGCATTTTTATTATATCTTCAATATATTTTTCTAATAGTTTATTTATTTTTTCTTCTTTTTGTTCTAAACTTAGATTTTTATTTTTAGTAATTGAAGTAAATTCTTTTTCCATGTTTTTTTCTAGAACTTCTAATTGGGTGGTTATATAATAACTCATTGTTTTTCCACCTAATTTTGTTCCTTCTTTGGTGTCTTTATATAATTCATCTAAAAATTTTAAGTCACTAGCTATCATATTTGAATAGTTTTCAGTCATTTTTTCTATATTATTTAAATCTGCATAAGTTCTTAGATATTCTATCCTATGTTTATCTATTCTTTCTTTTGCACTATTTAATTCTGTTTTTTGAGCGAAATTATTTTCTGCTTCTGATATTAAAAAATCCGAATTTGTAAATTCTGCGTTTGATGCAAACGAAACAGCAGATTCAAGTAGTAGCGTTATCCAATTATTGTGATTTTGTAAATTTGATTCAATAAATTCATAATTATCATTAATAATCTTTTTGAATAAATTTGTGTATTTATAAAATTCGTTTTTATCTAAATTCTCTACTCCAATTTTTAAAAATTCAAGGCGTATATTAGAAGGAGTTATATTTTCTGTGATTTGTAAAGCTATTTCTGCCCACATTTGTTGATTTTTTGATATGTTATTTTTTATTATTTTCAATGCATTAATATAATCTTTTTTATCAATCAATTCATAAAATTCTTTTGTTATTGGAGTTTGAGTAAAATTTAAATTATTTAATTGCTGAGTATTTTCAAATGTGCTCTTATATTTTATTGCCATTTTAATCTCCTGCTAATTTATCTATTCTATTTGCTATGGATGTAATTTCATTTCCATATATATCTTTTATTTTTATTTTTGATAAAGAGGTTCCTTGTGCTGATGCTGGTTCATTTAATTCTAATGAAATATTTGAGGTGCTTAAATCAATTAATATATCTCCCCTTACAATTATTGTCTCATTAATTTGAACTTCTAACGGAATTCCTGTTCTAATATCTTTTCCATGCATTACTTGTGATACAGGTATTTCAAAATATACAGGAACAGTTTGTATTCCCTTGAATAATTTATTTGAAGGTATTGCATTATTAAAATATAAATTTGAGTTTATTGGAATTTCTACCTCAAATTCTTTTTGATCAAAAGCTCTTAAATCACTTGCAATTCCTTTTAATTCATTTTTATCTATTGGGGATATTGTTAAAACTAAAAGTATTGCTATTAAAGATAAAATAACTGCTATTGTAGGTAATAAGTTTTGAATATTTATTTTAGGATTTATTTTGGAATTTGTTTTATTTTGGGGTGTTTTTTTAGGTTCTGGTTTTTTTTCTATTTTTTGTATTTTTTCTTTAATTTTTTGTATTTTTTCTTCTTCATAAGGATGAGTTGGGGGTCCCCTATAACTATTTTCATTTTTCCCACCAGGAAGTTCTACAGATGTATTTCCAAATGAAGAGCTTGGTCTTTTTCTTAATTTTTCTTCTTCTACCAATAAATCACCATTTTTTTAATGTACTTAACAAATAAAAAGATTCTGTTTGTTAATACATTAAAATTTTAATGGGAGGGGATAAAATGAAATTTAAAGAATATAGTATAATTATTTTAACACTATTATGTTTTTCAACAATTATTTTTTCAGATTTTTTTGATTATGATGATATTTTAGAAGAAATATATCCAGTAACTGAAGGAATAGAAGGAGAAAACCAAGAAGCGAATATAGAAGAACAAAATGAAGAAATATTTATAGAAGAAAATCAAGAAGGACAATATATGGATCAAGAAGGACATGAAATGGAACCAGAGATATATGAAGAAATAGATTTTGAAGAACCTAAAACAGAACAAATGAATATTGAAGAACCACCTATGATAAATGAAATAAATACAGAAAATCTTCAAGAAACAAGAAAGGATTTTTCAGGGGGATTTTGGTCATCTAACAGCGGTCTTGATACATTATATTTAACTCAAAACGTATTTGATGGAATTAAATTTTATGATTTAGTATTCCAATTTTCTTCTAAAGAACGTGAAAATGTTCTTTATTTTGGTACTACGGGATCAGATAATACATGGGAAGATAGAATAAGTACTTTAACAATTAGAACCAAAGATGGAAATATTGCATTAAGTTATTTAAATAATATAGTTGAAAATTTTAGAGGAAGAGAATTTGTGTTTTATAGATTTTATACAGATGAATGTTATTATACTGGTAAAATGAGTACAATTGATCCTACCTCTAAATTAAGAAATTGTATAGTCAATATCGATGAAGGAGAAGATTACTTTCAAATGGAATTTGATGATTTAACAGATTCTTTTAAAAATTAATTTTTTTTATTTCCTTTATTAAATCTAAGGTATTGGTTAATAAAACCAAATTATTTTTATATTTTTTGATCTTTTTTTGTTCTTTATAACATACAATCATTGTTTTATAAGGTTTATATTCATCAATGAATCTTTTTAGACTTTTACTTATTTCTGTTTCTGTTTGTTTTACTTCAATAGCAATTAATCCTTTTTTACTTTCTATTATAAAATCCACTTCTTGACCTGTTTTGTTTCTCCAGTATTTTACATCTTTATTTAATTTAATCAATTCAGTCAAAATATAATTTTCAAAAATATATCCATCAAATTCATCAGTTTTGGCAATTACATTTCTCAATCCAGTATCTAAAAAATATATTTTTGGTTGTTTTGTTATTTCCTTTGTTTTATTTGTAAAATAAGGAGATAATTTAATAATTAGATAACTTTTTTCTAAGGCATCTAAATATTTAATCAATGTTTGATATGAAATATTCAATTTGTTTGAAATATTTTGATATTCACATATTTCTCCATTATTCAAAGCTAAATATTTAACTAATTTTTCTAATTTTGGTAAGTCATCAATATTCCAAGTTTTACGAATATCTTTTAAAATCATTGTTTCGTATATATTTTTTAAAATAGTTTTTTTTACTTCAATATCCTCATTAATAATAACTTGGGGATATCCTCCATAAGTTGCATGTTCCCAAATAGATCTTGATAATATCTGTTGTGTAATTATTTTTTGATTTTTTGCTTTTAAAAATTCATTAAGAGAAAAAGGATATAATTTTAATATTGCAACTCTTCCAACTAAATATGATAGAATTTCTTTACTTAATACTATCTCAGAAGAGGAAGTAATCCATAATTTTTCTCCTGTGTCTGCTAAATATTTTAATTTCTGTCCTGCTTGTTTACAATTTTGAATTTCGTCTAAAATAGATATTTCATAAGATTGGAGATATTGAATTTTAAATTTTTTAATATCTTCTTCAAAAATTTCCTTTGCATCTGGGTCATCAAATAATATGTATGAAGATTTATATTTTTTAATTTTATTTTTTAAAAAAGTAGTTTTACCTGCTTGTCTTGCCCCCACTACTGCTATTATTTTATATGTGTTAATTAATTTTTCAAATATATTGGTAAGGTCTCTTTCTATATATTCCATATCTTATTTAATAATAAGAAAGTATTTAAATATTACTATTCTTTAACTGTAGTTTAATTTTAGTATTACTTTTATTAAACTTGAGTTTAATTTTAGTAAATTTTCATAGGAAATAACTTATTTTTAGCCGGAAAACTACTCTTAACAAGGGTTTTTAAATAGTTTAAATAAATGTTTAGTATGAATAAAGAGAAAATGCTCAATATTAATCAAAAAAAAGCAGTTGAAAAAACAGAAGGTTCATGTTTGATAATTGCAGGACCGGGAACTGGAAAAACCTTTACCTTAACTAAAAAAATAGCTTATTTAATTGAAAACAATATTTATGATCCTTCTGAAATACTTTGTCTTACATTTTCAAATGAAGCAACAAATAATCTAAAAGAAGAAGTTGAAAAAGAATTAAAACAAAGAACAGATATTACAATAAGAACTTTTCATGGTTTTTCAGCAGATATTTTGAAAGAATTTGGACAAAAAATAGGAATAGAAAATAATTTTGAAATACTTCTTCCAAATGATGCTAAAGTATTTTTATATAAAGATTTAGGAGCATCTGCATATAATGCAAGTATATATGAATCATCAATGTCTACTGCTAAAGATTTTGGAATCACATTAGATGAGATTAAAGGATATGTTGATGAAATTGGTAAAGAATTTAAAAATATTGAAAATTTAGAAGAATATGCTAAAAAGTTAGATATGGAACTTAAATTAATTTATTTAGAGTCTTCATACACAAAAGAACAAAGAAAAGATATTTTAACAAGAAAAAAAGAAATTAAAACTTTTTTAGAAAAATATCAAGAATATAATAAATATCTTAATTTTGCTGAAACTTGGGAAAAATATATTCAAATGAAAAATGAAAAAAATTATTTAGATTATTCAGATCTTAATTCAAATGTAATTTTATTGTTTAAAACATTTGGTGCTGAAGGAATTGCTAAAAAATATAAATACATTTTAATAGATGAATTTCAAGATACAAACAAACTGCAATTTGAATTAATTTCATTTTTAGCAAAGGACCATAAAAATATTACAGTTGTTGGCGACCCTAATCAATCTATATATGCTTTTAGGGGAGCATATATGGATAATTTTACTCATTTTGAAAAAGAATTTGAATTAAAAAAAGAGGATATCTTTAAATTAAATAAAAGCCATAGATCTCCAAATACAGTTCTTAGGTCTGCTTATAAATTAATTAAAAATAATTTTGAAGAAATTCAAGATACTGCTTTTTTAATTGAAAACGCAGATGATAGAGAAGGAGAAAAAGTAAAAGTATTTGAATTAAAAAACAAAGAAGAAGAAGCATGTAAAGTTGCAGAATTAGTAGAAGAAGAAATAAAAAAAGGAACTCCCCTAAAAGAAATTTGTGTATTATGTAGAACACATTTACAAGCAAAAATTATTAAAAAAGCACTTGAAGCAAAAAATATTATTTTTGTATATGCTGGTCAAACAGATTTAATGGAAAAATCAGAAATTAAAACAGCAGTTGCTTATTTATCTATAATAGATAATCTAATAGAAAGAACAGGAACTGGAGAACAGTCATGGTGGTGTTTATTTACAAAAAGAAATAATATGTCTCCAAAAGATTGTATTAAAATAGGAAGATATTTGAAAAAAGGAGAGTCAATTGATTATACTGTTTTACATAATTTAACTAAACTTGATTTATCAGAAAATGGAAAAAGAATTATTCAAAAAGTAATATCAGGTTTAGAAAAAGTAATAGAATCAGCAGATAAACCCTTTCCAGAACTTTTATTAGATATTTATGAATTTACTGGTTTAAGCCGTTCTTTTACACATGAAAGAAATGTTAAAAATACTGAAGCATTAATGAATTTAACAAGATTTTATGAAATAGCTGAAAATTATTATAATATTCATTCTAAAAATTTAAGTTCATTTATTCATTATATTGAAATTTTAGATAAGTTAGGAGTAACTATTCCCGCATCAAGAATTCAGGATATTGATGCAGTAAGATTAATGACTATACATGCAACAAAAGGACTTCAATTTAAAAAAGTAATATTAACTAACTTAGCAGATAAAAGATTTCCAATATCTAGAACACCTAGAGAGCCTTTAATACCTAAATTACTTAATCCTGCAATTAAAGAATATCTAAATAATTTTACAGGTGTTAATATTGAAAAAGCAATAAAAGAATATGAAAAAGACAGCTTATTATTAGAAGAAAGAAGATTGTGTTATGTTGCATTAACAAGAACAAAAGAAGAATTAATTTTAACTTATGCAATGTCTTATAATAAAGATGAGGATTCTACATCTGCTTCAATATTTCTTAATGAAATGGAATATTTAGAAAATCAAGACATGGAATGTATTATAGATAATGAAGAAAGATTTAATTTTTTAGCTCCAATGTCTGAATATGAGCAATTTAAATATAAATTAAAAGACCAATTTATTAAGGCGTTGGATAGCGACAATTTAGATTCATTAATGTCACGTTTAGCTAATTATTATACAATAAGAGAAGGAAGAATAGTTGATTTATCAGTTGATTTGAATAAATTAATTGATAAAGATGAAATGGAAGAACAGCTTAAAATGTGCGAAACCTGTTCTTCTGGACTTAAATTTACTCCTTCTTCTTTTACATTTGACCCTTCATCAATAATTACTTATATTGAATGCCCTAAAAAATATGAATTTAAAAAATTGTATAGAATGCCTGAAAGAGGCGCTTTTGATTTTTCAAATGCGACTGTAGGTTCATTTATACATGAAATTCTTGAAAAAGGAGTTGAACAAAATTTAAAATCTAAAGAAGAATTTTTTAAACTTACTGAAGATTTATCTAAAGAAGAAAAATGGAAAGGAATTGATTTAGATGAGTCAAAAGATTTAGTAACTATTTTTTGGGAGAGAAATAAAAACAAATATAATGAAAATTCAAAAGTTGAAGTTCCTTTGTCTTTTGAATTAGAAGGTTTTAGATTTTATGGAAAAGCAGATAGAATAGACTTTTTAGATTTAGATAAAAAAGAAGTTGAAATTATAGATTATAAAACTGGAGAAAGAGAGATACCTCTTATTGAAAGATCAATGCAATTAGGATTTTATGCAATTGCTTTAATTGAAATGGGATATAAACCTAAAAAAATTACTTTAGAACTTCTTAAATGTGATAAACCTATTACTGGAATTGTAAAAGAAAATGGAGATGTTGAATTTGAAGGGCGCATTACTAATTTTAATATAAATGATATTAAAACTAAATTACTCAAATATGTAAATGATATAATAACTGATTATGAGCATACTTTTACACCTGTAATTGAAGATTATCCTTGTAGAAATTGCGGTTATAAGTTCTACTGCCCCAAATGGGATGATTAAAAAATAAAAAAACAATAAAAAAACAATAAAAAAACAACAATAAAAAAAACAAAAAAAAAAGAAAAAAAAAGAAATTAAAATAATTATATGATTAGTGCTCCAGGTTCTGGAAGTAAGTGGGATGGGTGCTTAAGAAGGGTTAAAAACAAAGAACATGATTCTTAGATATACTCTAATTTATTCTTCTTTAAATTTAAAAATTCCCAATGCGTTTTCAATTAAAATGTTTGACCTTCCTATTATCAAATCTTTATTCCAACTTTCTTTTTCTGTTAAAATTTTATTAAGATATAACCCATTTTTATAACCTACATATCTCCCTTGTTTATCGATCCTATCCCTTTTATCTTTAAAGGACATATTTGATAATTTTGAATTATATCCTGTGAGGGTTAAGTTTCCTAGAGTATGAACTATTTCTTCTTGTATTTTTTTCGCTTCTTTTTCATTACCATTTGCGATCATATTCGTCCAATCTTTGGTAATATTTTTACCCTGTGGAAAGATATGTTCAATCGTCCAAATAAAATTACCTTTATTATCCCTTTTCCAAAAATTAGTATAAATTTCTTTGGTTTTGCTATTTGTTTCTTCAATTTTAGACAATATAAACCGCGTTACCCCAACATTATTCTCATAAATATCTTTTTCTAATTCTTGTTTGAAGGTCTCAAATGTTGAATACCTACCAGGTTTAATAAGATTGGTTTCTATTTTTTCTAAAGTTATTCCATCAGATTCTAAATCCGTTATTAAATTCATGAAGATTGAATCTAAATCTCTAGTATTTGGAAAATCAGTTAAGTTTCTTCTAACAAAATATTTTACTAGAAATTCAACTACGTTATTCAATACAATATTGTCTATTTTTTTAGAAAAAAGGTATAGTAATAATTGATATGATGGAGCACCATTAATATTTAATAAATCTCTAAGATTTTGTTTTAATCCATTATCTGAGTTTTCGGGATCAATTAGTGCATTATAATAACCAGATTTTTCAATCAAATCTTCAAATATTATCTGAGGGTTTCTATCAATTAATTTTTCATAAATATTTATCAAATTAGATTTTGTCGCTTTTGGTATTCCTTTAATTGATATCTCTGGATTGTATTTAAATGCATTGTAATAATGCCTAAGAAATCTTTCTTGAATTTTTTCATCTTCCAAATTATTTAATATAACTTGCCACTGATCAAAAGCATCATTAATTTCAATTATTTGATTTTTTTCCAATTTTGATAGAAAATTATTTTTAATTAAGTCAA
>JBAZFO010000022.1 GCA_041653315.1 Candidatus Micrarchaeia archaeon
CTCCACCGGCGCGACGGGACGGAGGATGATGGGGTAAAAGCTAACAAAGTTGTGATCCGCTCGCTTAGCCACATCACAAAACAAATATACCTCCCCCTCTATGGGCGGCCGAGGAACGGCCACTTCTTCCTCCCACCATTGCCCCTCAAACCAGTACCGTTTGGGCGCGACGGGACGGTCTTTATCTTTACAAGAATCACATAGGGTAGTCATTATCTCCCCACCTTTTTTAAGCCCCGCCTCATACGCTTCGGCGAGGAAGGGCTTGAGAATAAGAGCCAACGTCGATAGCCGGTCGGGATGTATAATACCAGATTGGCCGTACCATCGTTCCGCCGCTCTTTTTGCGATTTCGTCTAAGGTCATTTCGGGCCGTCCTTTCGTCTATTTCTCCATATCCGATTGATTGTCTTCCGCAAACCAAGAACATTCTCTGTCACATCGTATTTTCGTTGAGCGACAATCCCGCCATTCGGAAGAGTTTTGTACCTTGTGACTATATAGAATCTATCAGTCAATTCCCCATGCACCAAAATTGGCTCTTGCTTTGCCATATCATCCTCCTATCGGTTTCTCTCTCACGACCTCGGCACCCGGAGGGGCGGACTTGACCCAGATAGGCTTGTCGGCAAGCCGAAATTGTTCGACAACCATATTGATCCATTCCGGTTTGCATTCTCTTTTCTTCGGCCCCGTTTCGGCTCCGATGACACACCAATCAACCGACTCGAAGATCATGGGCGGTACAATAATTGGCCCAAGACAAGGCTCAAGCGATAGAAACAGATTCCCCGGAATACGAATAAGATGTTTCCCGCGTTCATCAAGGGTTTCCTGATTCTCGGCGGAGATGCCCCACCAGATATTGTTTTCCATAGTTAAATCATCGTCACACAGAAAGTCATAAATCAAGTCAGCCATTCGCTTCGGCCGCTTGGTTAGAACAAGAAAGGTATGCTGGGGAGCGAAAATCATCGTCCGCAAGACATCGTTAATAAACTCATCCGGCACGTCCTTATGGAAGAGGTCGCCCATGAATTGCACGCCGATGACGGCAGGTTTACGTAATCGGGATGGAGCCGACAATTCGAGTTCACGGAGAAGGGGTTTAGCGTCATGGTCGTCCGAATATGCTTTGCGCACATTATTACTAAACGTCGTATTGTTCATGTGCCGATCCGCCATCCTGATATGCCAACAATTTGCACACCCTTCAGAAACAGGCGTACACCGCATGGCAATCGGGTTCCAAGTGTGCGTCAGGTAATCAATCGGTGTTCGTTGCATGACAATCTTGCCGCCTTTCTTCTGTTTGCATCATACCTCATATGGCATGAGCGACACATTTGCATATAATCGTCTGGGTCGTCAAGTTTCCCGGTGAGGTTAGCCCAATTATATTTTGTGCCATTATCCTTTCTGCCGCATTTCTCACAATGATCGGCCCTACCAAGTATCTTGTATACTCGTTTATGGCAGGCTGAATATAGGGCGGCAGACCCTTTCCAGTTACCGTTCGATGGCCCCTGTTTCATATTCTTGTCTTTTGGCCCTCGACGAGGAATACCGACCGCATCCAACGCCCTCATAATGGTTGCCGCCGAGACTCCGACTTCACGGCCTATTTCAGCAAGGGTCTTCTTTTCAGATACATACCGTCGCTCCAACCACGCCTTGTCCCAATACTTTCCACCATCATTTCCCATCTTTCACCTCCACGGCCTTCTTGCCGCACCAAGGGCAATACTGCCAATTATCACACCATTGTTGAGCGAACACATTCGCCTTGGGATGCCAATAAAATGTTTTGCCTTTATAGACACCGTGCGTTCGCTTATCGCGTTCCCAGCAGAACGGTTTCGTGTCAACACACCCCGGCTTCATTGTGCGCCGTCCGGGGTGGGGGGATATTCGACTCCGGTATATTCGAGAACTATCTTTCTTTGCCAAGTTTCATTCCATTGTTTGCCACAAGTAAGGCACTGATAGGGAATAATCCTCTTATCACCCTTCCACTCTTCGCCGCCATTATGCTGTGCCCTGTTTGAACCGCAGGACGGACAACATACCCAATCCACCATTGTCATTCCGCCTCTCCTTTCGCCCCGGATGGTGTGGGGAGCTTATCGGTGCTGATATGATATTCACAGTCGCCATCGGCCGGGCAGGTCTTGGGGTCACATGGCACCTTGTAACCCGGTTCACAAAAGCCACTGCAACATTCCATCAAATCATCTATGCTGCACCCACATTCATCATCACACAATCCATCGTACCCATGCTCTTTCAAGTACGCCTCAATGATTTCCCTAACCGTCATCACGCCTCTCCTTTCGCCCCGGTTGGGGTTAATTCTTCGGCCTCCGTCTGAATGTTGAACCACTTGTCCTCGATGAAGTGGCCGACGATACGTGCCCAACCCTTGTCGTCAATCTTGACTCGGCAAGGTCGGCCAACCAATTCCTCCCATGAATCGACCCCTATCGTTTCAAGAACGCGCCGAATCATCTTGCATGGCAAGGTATCAAGACCGAAATTCCCGTACCCTTGACGACTTCCGCCGTAATCCATTTGAAGGCTGAAAACCATTATCCCATGATCTTCGATTCCCAAAAACGTCTCACGTATAACAGCATTTTTAACACAGTTCGTTTCCATCCCTCACTCCTTCCCGGCCGGTGGTTGGCCGGATGACATTTTCATTTTTCTCCGGTCGGCCCCGTTCAACTGGAAGAACCGGCACCATGTATGATCGGCCAGTCGGGAATAACTGCGTTGGAATCCCGGCATCGGCTTCAAGTCCTTTGCATCCAGATTGGTCGAGAACCAAGTAGAAAGCCCGTGGTCGTAACGGTACTCGATCAGGTCTTCCAACCGCGACATCTGCCACGGGGTTGTCCCTCTCTTGAACAGGTCGTCGATGATGACAAACGGCACCTTCGACAGTTCCCCGACCGTCATAATCCCGTTGACATCATTATCGTTGACCTCGGCCATGATAACGTCCAGCAACTCGTCGTAGGTCAGGAAGATGCAGTACCTCGCCACCCCGGAGATCATGGAGCCGGCCGTCCCGTCTGCGGACTCGAATATCTGCATCACCCAGTCCTTGAATCCGGCCGATAATAGACCCGACTTGCCCGTTCCCACCGGACCCGCCAGAATGAACGACGGCGGGAAAGCGGTCTCCAGTTTGATTGACTCCTTGATGGCCCTCTCGACCTCCGGGTGGAAAGCGTCGTACCAATAGGGAATCTCTTTGGGGCCGATGCCAATGCGCCGGGCGACTTCCTCGGCCGCTTTCTTTTTGTCTGCCTCAAACATTTCCGCCCAGAGCCTACATTTCCCGCTCACCGGAAGGGCCGGAGAATGTTGACGGGGTTGGGTTTGTTCGTTGTTTGCCGGTGAATTTGCCATTGCCCTGCCCTTTCTTGGGAATATTGTTTTTCAGGAACCGATACCAGTCCTTCTTGTTGGCGCGAGGGGAACCCTCGTACCGTTCCAGCCATTCCGACAGGCTCTTGACCCTGCCGTAGAGAATCCACGGCCATTCCGCCTTTTCATATCCGAGAGCTTCCCGAAGCCGTTCGATTTCATCCGGGTACATATTGATCCAGAGTCGGAGCCGTTTGGCGGGCGTCCGGCCTTCTTCCTGTTCCGGTGTCAGGCGCTTGGTCATAGGCCATGCTCCTTTTTCCATTCGTCGAAGGTCAGGAAAACAATATCGGCCCCCTTCATGGCGATGTCCTTGCCCCATTCGTGAATTTGATATATCCGGCCCTCCACGTATTCGATGTACTCCTCCATCACCTGCTTGTCCCGCAAGAGGGTATTGACGTTTATATCAACCATGACTCCTCCTAAAATGGTGCGTTCTTTGACAACCCGCAGTCGGCCACACAGATCGCGTCGGCCTTCCCGGTCTTGACTGCCTTATTCCCCGTCAACTCGAATAACGGGTACTTCCGTTGGACGTATTCGATGGCGATGGATTTGTTCCCTTTGTTGTACCCGCCCAGAACCTCATCCTGCCAAATCTTCGGGGTGTAGAGGTCGTAGGGAATCCGCCACGCGATTGCCATGCCCATGATGGCATAGGCCAGCTCACGGGTCACTCCCTTGGCCGGGATCATCCTGAATTTCATCTTGTGGGTGATCGGGTCGAACACCGGCTTGCCGCCCTTCAGTTCCGGCGCCATCACGATAGACGGCGGGACTTCGATATAGATGCCAGTCAGGACATACCCGTTGGCAGTCCAAACAGCCGGGTCGATCAAGGCCCTGACCTTGTGATAATCGTACTTGGTCTTGTCGGCCTGAATACCGATCAGCGGCACCGGGTCGGCGAAAATCACGCCATTCTTTCCGACGCCGACAATCGCTCCGTATTTTCCGGGATCAACCCCGATGACCAGCCATTTCGTGTCCATCCTTGCCTCCTAAAATGCTTCGGTTAATGTCGTCTGTAACTCTTGGAAGCGCGTGTATTTGTCCTCGAAGTACAGGTCTACCGTTCCCACCGGACCGTTGCGCTGCGCCAAGACAATCAATTCCGCCGCCCCGGTGAATCGCCCGATGTCCTTATCCTTCTTATTCGCATACAGTTCCGGCCTGAATATCCCAAACACGTTGTCGGCATGGCGTTCAATATGTCCGCTCTCTGCCAAGTCGGACAATTTGGGCCGTGGTTCTCTCCTCTTTTCCGTCTCTCGACTCAACTGCGAGGCCGCGACCACCGGGATTTTCAATTCCTTTGCCAGCCGCACAAGGGACAACGTGATAGCACCCACCATCAGCCGTTCGGAGAAATACTTCTGGGTTGAGGTCAACAACTGCAAATAGTCGATGAACACGATGTCGCAGAGACCCTGAGACCGGGCGCGGGAAGCCTCTGCGCAAAGGGCGTTAATGTCGATGGAATCCCGGTCGTCGATGTAGTAGGCCCACCCGTCCATTTCGGCGGATGTCCGGGCGATTGCCTCCCAGTCCTTGTCGGCCACACGTCCATGCCGTAGATCGACAGAGTTCAACCCGGCCTCGGCACACATGGACCGAAGGGCAAACTGTCCCCCTGCCATTTCCGCGCTGAACATCAGGATTTTATGTTCCCGCCGTTTGGCGATATTCGTGGCGATGCAGTTCAACAGGGCCGTTTTGCCGTTCTTCGGTCGGCCGGCGATGATGGTCAGTTCCCCAGGTTGAAACCCGACTGTCATTTCATCGAGTTTGGCGAATCCGGCCATTATCCCCGGTTTCCGGGTCTTGGACTGAACCTCGTCTATCCGGGTAATCAGATCGGGTAGATAACTGGAAATAAGGCGGACGGGCTGCCGCTCCTTGGTGAATGAGGAGGCCGTCAACAAAGCGGAAGCCTCGTCCGCCAGTTCCGTCGGTGTCTTTTCCTGCCGATACCCCTGATTAACTATGTCGCTGGCAATCTCTATGATTCTGCGAAGGCGGTACTTTTCCAGAATCATTTCGGCATGGTATTCCACGTTGGCAGATGTCGCCATCCCGGTAACAAGACCAGCAATATAGGTCCGTCCCCCGCAGTCCGGCAAGATGTCCCGCCGTTCCAGTTCTTCGCAGACGGATACCAGTTCCACCGGCTCCTTTGAATCGTAGAGGGTCTGGATGACCTCGAATATCCGGCGATGGGCCGCCGAATAGAACATCCCGCTCAAGGTGATAATAGCGAACACCTTTGCCAGAGTCAGGCGGTCGCCATCGAGGAGCATGGCACCCAGAAGGGCTTGCTCCGCGTCCTGACTATGCGGTGGTACACGTTCAGACATTGCCTACCTCAATACCGGCCGGTCGTCAGAATATATGACCCAAGAGTCGCATCATAGTAACACTCATTGACGGCGAGGTAGTCGTGGTTATCCTCAATCTGGATTTCCGCATTGTCAGAAATGTCCTCCAAGTATCTTTTCAAATCTCCAACAGTCATATCATCCTCTCGTTTTTCCAGAGGCCGGGGTGTTGCTCCCCGACCCCTGTTTGCGGGCACCATGATAGGAAAGGAGGGAAATGAAGTTTTACTCAAACAGTCCCGCATTGATCTCTCTCCGTTCCTCGAACGGACCGTCAAACTCGTTCCACATATCGCACCACCTGATAGGTTATGTTTTTATCTTTCCACGAGGCCACGACAAGGCCACAAGCCGGAGTTTGAGTATCAATCGTGATGGTCGAATGGCCTTTCAGTTTTTTGACTTCATTCTCAAGATGGGCTGAATAGAACATGAATGCGATAACCAACCCCAAGAGAGAGAGAATAACTGCCGTTTCCATAGTGCCTCCTATTTGTACTCCAAGCATTGCATCAGCCGACGGGCAAGCATCCGGGCCTGACGTTTGGTAAGTTCAAAGGCTATCCCATTACGGTCTTCCTCTGGGAATATACCTACTCATTCATGAATTACTCCTTTCGGTTTCGGTTCATTTATCCAAGCGATCCGCCGTCCGTGGCGGTCTGGCTCCTGCCTCTCGCTTGGTCGGTTATCACAGCGGCAGTTCCGGGCCGGGGTCGCCGTCATCCTCCGGCTGTCCCACGGCCACCAGTTGCTTGTTGACCTCGTTGATCGCGTCCTGCAAGGCATCGGCCTTCCAGAGTTTGATTCGCCCGACCGGGTAATGAGCCACAATGTCCGCGCCGAGAACGTCGGCATTGGACTCCAGTAGGTCGGTCAATTCCTTCCGTAGAGCCTCGGCGTCGGGGGCTTTCTTCTCCGGCTCCGGTTTCTTCCCGCCATTGCCGTTCTTGACCTTCAGTTCATCGGCCAACTTGTCGGACTTGCTCTGCGGCGGTTCCGCATCGTCTTGGACAACCTCAAACTCCGTTTCCTTTGCCCCCTCCGTAACCATCGGCATATTTTGGGGTTCGCCTACCATTGCGGCATTATCCAATGCCACCGCCTTCATCATCCGAGGGGACGACCGAGAGAATTTCATCAGGCGCCGGACGGGGGCCTTCCGATACATTTCCTCCGGCCAGTTCTTCCACGCATCGCCGTTTTTCGCCTGAGATACCGCCCGAACCTTGTCCAGTTCCTTCCGGGTCATGTATATCCACTGGACTTCGCCGTCGCTGTACTTGATAACGGCATAGGCTCCGGTCAGGATGTCCAGCGTCCGGTCGATTTCGTAGTTTGGGATATGGACGAGCTTGGGATTGGCGCCGAGTTCGTGGTGGAATTTGTCGCCCTTATAGACCAGTTCGGCCCAAATCTTGACTACCTTGGGAATCTGATACGCCAGAGCGATATACCCTTTGTAGTCGGGCATCACCTTACATTCCGTCCCGTAGGGAATCAGATAGGCATGGTTGTCCGGCGTGTTCGGGAACAGGCCAAGGTCGGAGCAGTGGTTGATCGACATGATGATTGATTCTTCGCTACATTTCAGGAGTTTCGGTTCTTTCCTGAAAGCGTTCAGGGCGACATACATGAGCATCTTCGCCTTAACCGGGTCGCCCAACATCGTCTCAAACCGGGGGATGAGGGCGCGGAATCTCCGTTCCAAGTAGGACATTTTCTCAGCCGGTTGCATCGACCCGTAGGAAACGTCTTTGCGTACCGCCGGCACATTGGTTTTTTCTTCGGCCATGATCTATTCCTCGTCCAGTTTCGCCAGGAACCGACGGCTCCCGACTTTGATGGTGGTATGAGACCCCAAATGGTCTTCAAGAATCGCCCTGAAAACGGGGTCAATACTTTGGTTTGCCATGATTTCTTCGACCGCGCCCTTAAAGTCGATAGTAATACCGTCCTTCGACTTCTTGAAGCTCACGTTCTTCCACGGACCCGCCAGAACCGAAGCGTCGCCCATGAAAGAGACGATGTGGTTCCGGGCCTCCTGCTGTTTTTCTTCGCCGAGCTTGATGATCTTTCTCTGCCGGTCGTACTCGAATACCCAGTCCTTGACCTCTCCGGTGGCCTCAACGGTCGCCCCAGTATCTTCCGGGTACATTTCGGCCAGCATCTTTGTCGCCGAATCCGAACCGTCCGGGTCGGGGGGAACCTGCGGGACAACGTGTTCCGTCCAGAACCGAATCCCCATCTCCGTGATCGCCTCGATCAATTCCTTGTTGGCCTGTACCTCATAGACCCGGAACTTGTTGCCGCCGATCAGGACAGCGACATGGGCCATCGGCAGGCCGGTCACGTTCAGGTAGTGCTGGACTTGGAACAGGTACTCCGTCGGGATGTTATCCGTCCATTCATCCCCGAACTCCGTCCGGGCGTATTCGCTGGCCGTCTTGATCTCCAAGACTCCAAAAGGAATCATTGGGTTGCCGTTCTGCCGGTGAACCAGCAGGCCGTCCAGATGGGCGATCAGGAAGTCGTGCTTGGGGTGTTGGAAAAAGACCGTCGGCTGGACATTGGCGTCGGCGCCGTACCGATCTTTGAGCAGGTCGATATACCGATCTCTGACGACCGGCTCCAACTTGGTGCCCCAGTACATTGCCTCTGTTTCTTCGGTCGTGACCAGACCGACCTTTTCCCGCCAGACCTGTAAAGCTGACTTGAACCGGCTTTTGCCGCAGATGGCGGCGATGTCGGTTCCGCCAAGTCCGGCCTTCCGTTCTTCCTGAAACTTTTCATCCTGCGTCATTACTTGCCTCCGCCACTCTTTCCAAGCGGCATTTCAGCTTGGTCCAGATGAGCCAACCCCGTCACAGCCTTTCTCATGTGCTGTTTGACCTTGATTATGGCCGACTCCATAGCCGGACCGCCACCCTCCGGGAACGTGATCTTGACGTGGACGAGAATTTCGTCATCCCCTATCGGAAGGGTCTCGTCGTAGGTCTTGATCCGAGTGTCTTTTTCTCTGATAGTCATGGCATTGCCTCCGTCTTTAATTTTTGATTCCGGCCATCGCCCAAGCCGTGAGACTGACGGCCGGAACCGTTCGCCAGCAGTCGCGCTACTGGCTATTTCTTGACTCATCTTCGTCTTCGGTTGCCAATGCCAAAATCAGGCAATTCGGAAAGTCTGGCGATTCAAAGGCGTTTACCCTATCTCCCTTCTTGATCTTCTGATCGTCTGTCCAGACTTTCGGCAACCCAATGGCGAAACTCTCCTTGTTTTTCTTGCCTCTCGTGCCGACTACGTGCCGGCCAACCCTGAACATATTCTTTTTTGTCTCCATGCCTTAATCTACGCAGGGCATAACTAAAATGCAAGGATTATTTTATTTTTATGCAAAATAAACTTTAGGTAATGGGCACGCCGTTCGCTATTCATTTATAGGCCCCTGCCAGCCCTTACAGTCGATTTCCCCGGTTTGACGGCTCCGTATCCTACCCTGCCCCTGATCGTCAAGCCACGGGCCTGCCAGAGCCATAGTTTTTTCCCTTGCCCCGATATTTGAACTCTGCCATCTTCCCGGCAGAACTCAAACAAGGAGATTATCCAATGCTGAAGAAGATCACGCGGGCACGGGCCTATTCCCTTGCCGAAACCCACCAGCCGATTGCTTGGCAGGGGTTCCGGTCGTACTGGGACTGGCCGGCGGAAATCAACCTCGAAGGGAACCCGAACTTTCTGGCCCTCGACCAGATAACCAAGGGGCCGGTCGCTTACTACTGGTGCCGGACAGACGGAACCGACTATTACTACATTGGTTACGCTTTCTACCACAACGTCGATTGGGCGAACTTCCCCGGTAATATCGTGCCCGGCGAAGTCCACCGGCATGACCTGGAAGGGGTGCTCTGCCGGGTGCCGTACTATCTGCCTCACTGCAAGCCGAAAGAGGGATACGAGGTTATTACCGTATGCCATCATCAGTTAGACCACTTCAGGTATTCTGAAGGACATCGACCTTACGTTTCTATTGAGTACGGGGGACACGGCATAAGACCCTGCACGATGCCGTACTATCAGGCCACAAAGACAGAAAATGGACTGGGGATAACTGACTGGCGCCTCCTGCCCTTCGACCCGATCATGGCCGATGCCAAGCGCCGGGAAATCATCAGGCAGAACTTCAATAACTCCGGGGTCAATCTGCCGGATCAATGGAGTTCCAACGGGCAGTACAAGGGTCTGTTTTGGTCGAAACCGGACGAACTGTTCAAGGAGATGATGAAATGAGTAAAAGATTTGTGAACGAGAACCCGCCAAAGACCGTTGGGTCTCTCTGTGCGGCGTTCAACGATGCGGATGGGAGTTACGGCGAAACGGTCAATGCCTATATGATTGACGCCATATCAGAAGATGAGATTGTTGAGGAATACGTAGCAAACGTCAGGCAGGCAGGTCGCCAATTTCAAATCACCCTTTACCTTGGCGGGAGGCCAATACTTGCCATCTTCGCACCCGCTCAAAAGCCGGTCATCGGGTCAATCGGAGGATAATAAAAAGGCCGGGGTGGGATGCCCCGACCTACCTCAAACAAGGACGTAGGATGAAACCTGCACCCCCAAGATCGCCAATCCTCAAACCAATGTCAAATAAAAAAGGCCCCGGCGAGGGAGCGCCGGAGCCACTGGCAAGGAGGTTATGAAACGAGCAACAGCAGTCCCCTCATAGCCGGGGAGAGAAATCTATCCCTGCGTACACGTACCATATGTCATTGACTGCCATCGGCGTATAGTCGCACCCCACCAAAAGTCGTATCGTCTTGTAGGCCGTCGCCCCGACCTCAAACTTGGTCACGGCGACCTTCACGTCCTTCCCCTCGTCGATCATGTATTTCAGGCCCATGCCCGCGTTAATCTCGATCTCGGTAAATGGCACCTTCTGGCCGACCGCCGGCGCATTGATCGCCTTCCTCATCATTAAAAAGCTGGTCATACCTTGGCCGGATTGACTTTCGGACCCGAACTGGTTGTCGTAGAAAATGACCTCGCGGGTAAAGAACTCGTAGTCCTTGGACTCGTTGGTTGCCAATGGGATATTCGCCCCGCCAAAGGCCGCAAAGACCGGCTTCCCGGCATTACCCACTTTGACCCCGCCGCCGAAGATCGGGTACAGGTCAGCCGCCCAAGTGGTACTGACCAGAAAGATCACCAGAAATGACAGCAAAAACAATCGTTTCACTTTGAACCTCCAATCTTTGTTTCGTCAACCTTGTGGTCGCCGCACCAGTCATCCTCGAAAACAGCCGGATACCCACTCATGGTCGGGGCATGACGACGGCAACGACCAACCACTTTCATCCCCGGCGGCGTTGGTTTCATCACCGCCCACATACACGTTTTGCAACGCATACCTTCCGAACGATGAATCCACGGGTCATTCGTTGGGACCGTTTCGTCGTTCACTTTGAACCTCCATTCGGTTGAGTCGGGGGTGTCCCGACCTTATGTGCAATTTGTTTCACTCCCGCCCATCCGCCTGCCGCAAGCAGGAAGCAGGCCAGAGAACCGGCGATAATCGGTTTCACCTGCGGAGCATATGTCAGGATATTCAGAATGATTGCCAATCCCCCGTTGACCGCGTAAATCCATTTCCCCGATACCTTGAACGTGTCCTTGACAAACGCGGTCAGCATGACAATCACCGTCACCAGACCCGTTATCGTGGCCCAATCCAGATTCAGGATTCGCCCCAGAAATGAAAGATCGTCCATATCAAACCTCCATCGGCCGCCAATATCGGCCGGTTAAAATTCCCTGTCAATCCAAAAACGGGTCAACAAACCCGACCAAATCCTTCCGGTATCCAATCGGCTTCACCCGCACACAGGCGTTCTTCACCGCCGCAATCTCGAAACTGGTCGTGTCCGAACCCCCGTTGCAGGCCCCGATACACAGGCCATCCCCGATGTAGAACATGACGTGGGAAACGTCCGACGGCTTGCCGTAGAACACCAGACAGCCCGCAGATGGGGTCAGCGCCTTCTTGAACCGGGCATACAGGGCATCGGTATTCTCCGCCGGACTCGACGGCATCCGGCCCACTGCCGATAGAATGTGCTGGACAAACCCGGAACAGTCCAGTCCCCCATTGACCGTCTTGCCGCCCCAGATGTAGGGTGTCCCGTACAACGCCCACGCGATCTTCTCCGCAATCTCAATCAGCCTGTCCATGTCTCACCCCTCTTAGAATTTGACCTTTTGGAACGAAACGGAAGTCGTGTCCGGCACGAATATCTTCTTGAATATCTGCCCCGTCCATCCGCCATAAGAGAACTGCACCGAGTACCACAGGGTGTCTTTGGCCGGATCGGTAATAAACAACTTGTCCGAGGCTGGGACATTTACCCACCACAACCCGGTAGTGTCGGTTTCCGCTTCATACTTGATCGGAATGACCAAATTGCTATCGGCATCCCTGAATATCCGGTCTTCCGACAATGAGAATCTGACCTTGACCCCCTTCACCCCCGTGCCAGCAATCCGAAGGACATATCCGGTAACGGTTGTCATAAACGTGTCTGTCGTGATCGCCGGGGCTCCTATTTTATGTCCCTGCATTGAATCCGTGTACGCCGTCACGCCCGTCGGGATCATCACCGTGTCGGTAATCGGCCAAATGTAGTCAATCGGCCCGTAAGCCTGAAGAGTATAAATATCACCTTCTTGCACCGTAGCTGAAATGTAGCCGGATGAGTTAGTCGATGCTGTCCCAACAGTAACGCCGCCGGGGTTTATCAGGCTGATTGCTGTCCCCTGGATATGAGTTCCGTTCCCGGTGTCGGCCGCATAGTAGGACAGGCTCACCGTCCCATTATCATCAATACCGCTAGCGACAGAGACGATTTCCGTCCCAGCTACCCAGTTCCCGCCCGTTGTGTAGAGAATCCGCTGAATCCAGACGTGGGTGCCGGAGAAATCGACGATCCCCCCGGTGATAGTCGTATCGACGGAGTTGGTGCTTGTCCAAACCCCCACCGTATCGTCCAGACCGGCAAAGGAATGAATCAGGACAACAGAGTCGGCTGTCACGTTCCCAAAGACGTATCGGTAACTGCCCATCGACGGCGCGGCCAAAAGGCAGGCCACCATCAAGACTAAAATCAAACGCTTCATTTTAGGTGTCCTCCTTTGACGTGGACGTTCTTGAGATTCGACGGCTTGGTTGTTGGTGTCACCGGGTTGGTCATGGTCAGGGTCACGGTTGCCGCCTGCGGAGTATTTGTGGCCCCCGTCGCATAGATAACGACATGGCCGATGTAGGTCCCGGCCGTCAAGCCGGTCGTACTGATCGACAGGGTGACTGTCGAGGGCGCCGTTCCGGATGCTGGCAGGGCCGTTAGCCATGCCCCATCCACAACTAGCGTCCACGGCATCGTTCCGCCACCGATGTTATTTACCCCAATTGTCTGATTCGCCGGGTTAGAACCACCGACAATACCAGAAAAGGAAAACGACGAGGAAGATAACTGGATAGTGGGACTAGATGGGCCACCTTCTCCGTTATTCGTTCCAATCCACGCCTCGTAGGGACGTAGAGATATTGATGATGAGTAACTTGCCGCCGTATCCCCGTTAACGTTTATATAGTACAGATTACGGCCCAACGGTACCGTGACAAAATCTGTGGTGAAATTGTCCGTACTGGCATTGGGCGTTCGATAAAATACCCACGTCGTATCACTTGCGCCCAAAGTAAAGTAGCGGCGAATGATGTATTGTTTGAGGGCATACGCCCCGCCACCAGTACCGACAGAATCAATGATGGTTGCCTTCGGTCCGGCCTTTTGTGGGTCGATCTCGAATATGTCCCGCCATTTCGTCGTATCATTCCATCGAATTGCCCCAAACCATGAATTCGTGTCCATAACCGACAGGTAAAAGGCAAAATGGTAGTATGCTATCCGACTCGAATCGTATCGCCAATTAGTTGCAGAAGTATCGCAAAGTATATCATAGGGGATCGCCCAGGCAATTTGTACTTCCGGATGTGCCCTCATCGTGTCGGCCATCGCCAACCAGTTACGCCATGTGATTGCACCTTTAGCATAATCAATCGGATTTTCAAGACTGACGGCGTTCACCGCGCCACTACTTACGACCGCCCCTAGATGGGCAGGGTTGTTTTTGACGATATTAGCAAACCCGTAAATCGGCGGCCAGGACTTCGCCGTGCATACCGAATCAAGAACTTGGCGAATACTCGAATCTATCTTGAGGGTCGAATTGTCGTAGTAGTACATTTGCGAATCGGTTTGGATCGCCGTCTGTTCTATCCAGTCCATCTGTGTTGTCAACCCACCCGCCGTAGAAACAATCGTGTAATACGACCCCAACCGTCCGGCATCCCGGTATTGGTTGTCCATATAGAAGGCGTTATAGTGCCACGTCCCAGAGGGCGTGCCGCCTATCGTGGCTTTGGCTGAATCTTCAATAAATGTCCGTTTGTAGGAATAAGCGTATGCTTTTCGGGTGTTCGTGTTCTTGCCATTGGCAAGCCATAGACAGCCGTTCGGGTAGGTGAACGTATCGGCGTCGGTGTTATACCAATTCTGATAGGAGAACCTCGTTTCGGAATAATTCAACCCCACCAAACTGAAATCGCGGTTTCCCCCTGTTTGTTGTGTAATCGAAATATGAGTATCGGAAATATGGACAACAAGGCTTTCGTCCGACACGCCGATACTGTCCATGTACCATTTCGCGTAGATATAGTAATGGTTTCTGGCTGTGTCCAGCAGTCGCGCAGCGTAGGGTGACGTGTAGGGCAAAACCGCAATAACAGGAATTTCCTGACTCGACTGGTACGGCCCTATCCACATGGTCTTACCGCTGTCTTTGGCGGTAAGATAAATGGTATCCATGCTCTGTTTTGAGTCGCCGATATTGATGATGCAATCGTAATGTTGCGCCATCCAGAGACTATTCCATTTGCCATTATAGAGCGGCAAAGTATAGATGTTTCCAAAGGCGAATATCTTTAACGGTGTCCGGTCGAACCCCGCCTGGCCCGCTTCTGCTAATAACAGGCAGATGAGTATGGGCAATAGCCGCTTTACCACTTGCCCGCCCCCAGTTTTGCCGCGCCTATTTTATGTCCCCCTGGGGCCTCCGCATCATGGTAGAACAACCGGAGTGCCAGCAAATCACCATTAGCATCTTCTGATGGAGCGGTCACTGTGGCCGGAATTACAGGTTGGGCGGTTTTAAACCATTGTTTGACCGTGCTGGATACCAGTCGTATTGTCCGCATTGCCCCATCACCATTGGTTCCACCCTCTTTGGCTAGATGTAACCCGATGAAATATCGGGTACTCGCACCGACTGCCGCCTTATTGACCAAAGACGCCGCATACCGTGTCACCGAAGCGGCCTCAACTGAGAAATGGGCGGTACTGTCCAGGATTGTACTGTCGGCATTATAGATGATAATGGCGACACTATGACTATTCCAGTTGGAATGTAACCAAATAACGGCAGAATCAAGGTCGCCCGAATACGCCGGAGTGGTCGCCGTATCGACAAGATAGGCTGAATCGGACATTTGAATTTGATCCGTTCCCGTCGTGTCGCCGCCAAAGGAATAGTCCGTCGCACCGGACACTCCCACCATCATCAGGCAGGCCAGAAATATCAAAATCTTCTTCATGGTTTTGTTCCTTTGATAATCATGCCGTCAGCGTTTCCCGATGACCTGCCCGCGCCGATGATGCTGGTCAGCGCATTCGGTGGCACATTCGCCGCCGCCGGGAGATGGTAGTAAACGACCAGATACGGCCGATATGCCGCCGTGTAGTGTTCGCTGCAAAAATAGACATATTGGTTCGTTCCCGACCCGGTAGTACGGTAGATGCCGAGGCCACCGGCATAGTCCCCCCAAGTTTTCATAAAATTCAAAATCGAGGTATCAACCTTGAATGACAGGGGAACAAATAAACCGGCATCACTCTTGATCGTGATGTTGTTGGCCGGGAAATGGCCAAGAGTATCATCCGCCCCGATAGCACCGGCCGTCGCCCACGGAACATCCGTCGTGGAATTGTTCCACGTCGCCCCACCCGCCGCCGGGGTTGTTCCACACAAATCCTCTGACAACCAATCGTATTGTTGAATGCCGACAAGCGCAAACACTACGGAATCGGTAACATAATTCACCTGAATCATAATTACACGGAAAAACCCGCTATCTATTATAGCACCAGCATGA
Organism: Candidatus Micrarchaeia archaeon; assembly: GCA_041653315.1. NCBI lineage: Archaea > Nanobdellati > Microcaldota > Candidatus Micrarchaeia > Candidatus Micrarchaeia archaeon. The sequence goes on from JBAZFO010000022.1 coordinate 16,077, forward strand.
ACCGCGAATGAATCGTTGAAAAAAGTGAATTTGGCAAGAAGATTGTAATATGTCGGGCCATTCGCCATTCCCGATATTAACGCTGACGCTTCGGAACATTTGCCATACGTGGAATCGTCAAATATGGAATTGCTGTTGAGGTACGCCGTTCGTATGGCCTGGCTGTCATACGGAAATGAACCTGTCCCGCCGAAGCGGATTGAATCTTCGGCGGCCCATACGTTTGTCACCAATACCACTATGAGGATGAATATAAGCCGTCGCATTACCACCTCGTTCCGTAAAGGATGCAGGAATAAACGCGAATCCAGTCATTATCCGCCGCCAAAGTGTTCCTGAATTTGATCTTATACTCCGTACCGGCAACCAATAGCCCCGCCGCCGTAATGTCGGTGAAATTCCAGACATACCGAGTCTTAGTAGTGGCGGCAAGGTTCACGTTAATACTGTCCATCGCTTTCGCCGAATCTGCAATCAATAAACCGTTCGAGATATCAGAGCATCGCATGAACAAACTGTCAATAGCTCCGCCTGTATCGCCGTTATAGACAAAGGCGATGGAGTCGATTGAGGTCATGGGGCACGGCAGATGACCAACCAACCAAACCGAATCCACATCCGACCCCTGATTAGTCGAATCCACAAATAGACAAGTCATCCCGGCATATTGCTGATGAGCTACCATCGTAATCGAGTCGGCAATCACACCCCGACCCAAAACGGTCATCATCGGAATGGCCACTACCGTCGCGGGTATGCTCAACGTAATTGTCCCCGCACCATTTGTCACCGTGACCTCTGCTGTCGTCCCCGTAATGGTCGCTAAAACAGGATCGGTCGTCCCATCGCCAATCGGTATCTGTCCATTGGTGGCCGCACCTAACGCTGTTATCGCCCCGGTGCCAGAACCAAGCAATATCCCGCCGTCGGTCAGGGTATTCGCCCCCGTACCGCCCTCATTCACATCCCACGGATTCGCAGTATTGACGAGGTTCTCCGTAATCGTCCCGTCGGCGATGTCGGTCAAAGTCGCATCAGCGGGTTGATAGACCCCGGTTTTTACTTCAAGCAATCCCGCCGCCGTCGTGTCTATCGTCGTATTATCAAAGTCTGCCAAAGCAAAATACTGATCGGCATGAGCATGGCTTCCATCTTCAACCGCCCACGCCCCCGCCGAAACCGTTACATCGCCATAGTCGGCATTGGCTACGGCATCCGCCAACTCTGCCCTTGCCGCCCCGCCGCCGCAACTATCCGATAGGGTGGCGTGGTCAATCGTGATCGTGTTCGGGATATTCGCGTCGGTCAGGGCCGCGAGAACATATCCATGCGTCGCCAAAAGAGATTCGGCAACCGAGACGACCCCCATCCAAGCCTTGAGATTTGGGAGCAAAATCGAATCAAGAACCTGCGTCAAACCGTGCGGGCCGATGATGATTTCATGGGTCGCCGCCGCCTTGACCGTATCGCCGGACATCCCAAGAATGTGCGCCAAAGAATCGGCTGAGGCCCCGGAGCCACCTCCGGCATGATTGGAAACGTAGGTCGTGAACCCGGCCCCTGTCGTATCTATCGCCCCGGCACTATCGCTATATGCGGCATAGGATACGGAATCCGGGCCGAATGTCGAACTGTCAGACCAGCCCCATTGATATATCGCAAGTAAATAGTTATCCAAGCTGTCTTCAATCGCCGCGTTCACCGTTCCCGACGTATAGTAATTATCAAGGGAATCTTCTATGGCGGCATTGACCGTCGTGGCATCGTAGTAATTATCGAGGCTGTCCTCAATGTTTGCTTGAGTGGCGAAATGCCCATTGTCCCATGCCGCAATAGAATCCTTGAATGCGGCCGTGTCATCTGCAAACTTGGCAAGTTGGGCATTAGTAAATGTTATGGCGCTATCAGCAACGGTCGTATCCGCCCGATATAAAGCCGCCCCGATCTTTCCGTTTTTGCTGAATCGGGTATTGAGCGCGGCGTTGATCTTCGTGCCGAGAGTGTCAACGTCGGACGCACTGGTGATCGTGATCGAATTGGGGATATTGGCATCCGTCAGGAGGCCGAGGGCAGTATCTACGACTGCCGCTGTATCGGGATAGCTATTAAGACTGTCCCCCAAAATCGCATCCGTCACCGTTCCCGTTCCGGCCGGGGTGGCAAAGTAGAAACTGTCGCCCGTAGCCGCCCAAGTGGGAACCATGCCAGCCGAAGTCGGCTTTACCGTCGGCCAACCGTAATAAGATGGGCCATGACCGAATATCGGGTCAGTTATGTACGTGATCCCGGAGTCGCCGATCTGCAAACTGCCGGATAACTTGATACCCGTGTTCGGCGAAATCGGTTCAAAGACGGACCAGTCGCCGCTGTCCTTTTCCAGCGTGTAGGTCAGACCGCTTCCGGCCCCGCCGGTCGCTGAAAACAGAACCTTGTAGTACGACCCGGAGTCTTGAACAGCAATAGTGACGTTCGTACTTGCACATAATTTGAGAGCCTTGCCGGTCACGTTGTTGTAGACCGTATAAGTATTGGTCATCACCAGCGTCGAGTCCCGCTTCCCAAACCGCCCTTTGCCAAAGACCATACTGTCGGCCAGAGTCGAATCAATACGAATGGTCGAACCTTTCCGGCCCCATTGGTAAACCCAGGACAACAAAGAGTCTATGGTCGTCATGCCGTCGCCGAGATCGAGCGTCCAGCCCCGGTCAACCGCGCCGGTATCGGGAATGGTGTCGTAATAAAATTGCGCCTCATGGGTTGAGTCGGCATTATAGAATCGGTTCGTGTCCGCCGTCAGGTTGTCGTGGTCGTGGACAATTGGTGAGTATGCGGTCGCCAGATATGATTTCGCGGCAATGACGGAGGAATCGACCTCCAAGACTCCGACCGATATAGCCGCCGCCCGGTTGATAAGGCCGTATCCTGTCAGATCATTAAAGTATTCTGATTTCAAGAGGATGGTATCGACACCAATAAAATCACAACTCGTTATGTGCTTCGACGTTCCCTTGAACGTCAAATTGCCGTCTATCCAAAGACTTCCGCCCAAACCATAGATCGTGTCGATATTGTGAATGGCGTGACCACTCATATTGATCGCGGCCTTGACCGAATCGCCAGCCGCCGGAGTGGTCGGCAGGAATCCGTAGGCGCGTATCCGCATGGTGTCCGTCGCTTCTGACGTTATCGAGACGTGATCGCTTCCGACAATCGTTCCGGGAGAACCAAGATTTTGCTGTGCCCCGGCAGAGTCGATGTAGTAAATATCATCGCCGGACACCGCCGCCGCCGTCGCGTCCTGAAACCACCCCGCCGTGTCGCCCGCCGGGTCCATCTTGAAAACGTAGTTGGCCGCACCCTTTGGCCAGGGGGCGCGGTACTGGCCCATGTCCAGCCCCCGCCCGGCGCCGGAATACTTGGTCAGCCCGGCCGCGACCTCATTGCCATAAGCATAAGTATTCGTGTCGATTAAGAACCCGGCTCCACCCGACTTATATCCCCGAACGATATTCCCATGTAGGTAGAGATCACCCGTCGCCGAATCTTTGTCAACACCGTAGGTCTGCGATTCGTCTGCCGACAAACCAAAGGTATTTCCCGGCCCAACGAACGTACTGAAAGCCTTGCCGATTCTGACACCCGCCGAGTAATCGGCTGTCCCATTATTTTCAAAGACGGAGTTGACGATGGTGGTTCCGTAGAGCGCAGTATCGTTGCCGATGTAGATTCCCGATGAACGGTTTTTGAAAAACAGGCACCCGTCAAAGCCGATATTCCGGGAAGTCCCGGTCACGTAAGCCCCAAACTGGTGTTTGCTGGCCCGGCAGTTTATGAACTTCACCCCGTAGGCATTATTCACCCGGAAACCAGCATGGATACCAGAGTTATTCGAGGTATCGACCGTACACCCGATGAAGGTCAGGCGGGGATAGTATCGGTTTGTCGTTGTTCCTGATTTCCCTTCGATGTTAAACCCGTCGTTGTGCGCTGAGCGTATCTGAACATTTTCGATCAGCCCGGCAGACGAAAACAGAGTATCGGCCTTTCGATGGTAGAGAGTGTCAGCCAAAGAGAATCCCAACTCCCCGGCCACGATGGAAACGCCGTTATTCCCAGTATGTTCGATAATCCCGTCGCTTATCCTGAACCCGTCCACCCCGGAGAAATAGACCACGTTGGCCACGTCCGAATCGTCAACCTTATCGGGGCATTTCCATTGTTCAAGAATAACATCCTGCGGATGATAGGTTTTCGTGCTGTCGTACCCATAGGCCCATTCAGCGGCGATCAAGCCCGCGCAGGCGTCGGAGGCCGAAACGAGTTTGACCTGGCTGATCTTCGGGTTTCTGACCAGTCCAAATAGACCGAGCGCATAGGCGTCCTCAAAAGCAGTCCGCAGAGTGACATCCTTCATCTCGAAGCCGTCAACCGGAACGACCGGGTTGGTCATCGGCCAGTACCCGACCATGACCGCACATCCATAGGTTCCATTCGGGCGAGTCATCGACCCGCTGGTCACAATACCGCCCGGCCCGTAGATTTTCACCCCGCTCTTGCGAACGACAATTCCGTACTTAGCCGACGACAGAGACACAAGGATATTCGCCCCATTCAACCATACCGTCGTCGATTCGGGGATGACCAGACTGTCTGTGATCTTGTAGGTCTTGCCCGGTTGGAGTTGGATATTCCTTGCCGCCGAAAACAGCGTCCGCATCTGCGTCGTCATATCGGTTGCGCCTGTGCCGTCGATGACGTACTCCCCGGCGTAGGCCCAGTACCGCTTGACCTCGGACACGGGGGGATTACCGGCGTTGGCGGAACTATGGAACGCCCACCAAAAACCAAAGAAGATCAGTACGATAATCAGAAACATCACCGGGATAATGAACTTCTCATCCTTAGTCATCGGTCGCTTTTTGCTCATGGCGTCCTCTGCATGTGTTGGTCGATTCGCACTTCCATCCGCTCAACCTTGCGCTCAACCCCCTGCATCCGGCCATCCAGTATTTTCACATCCGCCCGGAGTGATTGAAAGCCCCACATCAATCCCCCGACCAGAATGGCTATCTCAATAACCCATTTGACCCACGCGAGCTTCACCCGGATACCGTTCATTTGCAGTTCGTTCGATACCGTCATCCGCTTGCTCCCCATGTTGCGGCCCTCCAGCCTGGTTGTCTAT